>JAFYDS010000163.1 GCA_017544665.1 Clostridia bacterium
AATTTCGAAAAGAAGTGGTAATTTTTGACGAAATATGTTATACTTATTTTTGCATAGTAATTTGTTTAAAAAGGGGGATGACGCCATGTCACAATTGTTCGACCCGGTATTCGGCGATTGGTACACCGAAACCCAGCTCGGTTCCGGTACGGACGGCAAGGCTTTTACAATCGTGCGCACCGATGAAACGGGGAAAAAACACCCTCTGAATTCGTCACCTTGCCTATTGACATTCTGCGCGCAATCGTTTACAATAAAAGCGGAAATCAAAAGAATGAAGGTGATTCCAATGGGCGACGAAATCAATATGGATATGGATCTCGTAACTGTCGTGGACGACGACGGTAAAGAACATCTCTTCGAAGAACTGGATCGTATTGAGACCGAATCCGGCGACCGCTATGTTGCGTTGATCCCCGTCCTGGAAGACGACGAAGAAATCCTCGATGACGACGGCGACGTGCTGATCCTCAAAGTCCTGGAGGAGGACGGAGAAAATTACCTCATTCAAATTGAGGACGAGGACGAATTCAACGAGATCGGCAATATTTTCGAAGACCGTCTGATCGAGAAGTATGAATCAACGGACGAAGACTGACAAACAATAAAAAGGTCCTGCCGTGTGCGACAACCTGACGATTGTAACCCAACACCCATAATAAGGAGAGAGCTCGTGCAGCGGATTGCAGACCTCCCGCTTTGCGGACGAAGGGAGCGTGAACCTGTGCAGCAATCACCACCCTGCTTGATGCAGGTTATACACGTCGGACCGGCACGGCGGGATTTTGGTTCTAATTGCTGGACAACTGAATAAAAAGATGCGGCTCACCGAAAGGTGGGCTGCTTTTTTGTCTTTTTGAGAGAGAGAAATTCTTTGATGGCAAGCACAATCAGGAAGGCGCCGAAAAAGCGGCGCAATAGCGCGACCGGCAGAACCGAAAGCAGCGCGTAGCCGAGCGCGGCGCCCGGCAGCGCGCAAAGCAGCAGACCCCCGGCACGGCGCAGCGGCAGATCACGCCCGGCAAGATACACGGTGAGCGCCAGAAAAGCGGCCGGTAGGAAAAACAGCAGGTTGATCCCCTGCGCGGTCTGCTGATCGACCGAAAGGCAAAATGTCAGATACAGCAGCAGCACCGTGCCGCTGCCGAAGCCCATCGCGCCGCAGACGCCCGCCAGCGCGGCAGCTATAAACGATATAAGCGGCATCCACGTCACCCCGCAAGCATCCGCACGCCCGCCCAGCACAGCAGCAGCGCGAAAATGCCGTGCAGCACGCGGTCGGGGCTCTTTTTCAAAAGCAGCGTTCCCGCCGCGGCGCCGAGGAGGCCCGGCAGCACAAAGCGAACCGCGTCCGAAAGCGTGACGTAACCGCGCCAAAGATAGACGAACGCCGACAAAGCGGACAGCGGCAGCGTCACGGCGAGAGACAGCGCCTGCGCCGACTTTTGCCGCAGGCCGCACGCCTTGAAGTACGGCACGGCGAGCAGACCGCCGCCTGCACCGAACAGCGCGTTGCAAAGCCCGATTCCCACGCCGCAGCAGACCGTTTTCCATTTTTTCATCCGCATCACCGTCTTTAGTATATACCGGGCGAAGCCATTCATGCTTTTTTCACGTTTCGCGCAAATTTCAGCCGAGTTTGCTTGACAGAATAAAGCGCGCGGTGGTACAATAAAATGAAAAATCATGAAGGAGGTTTTCTTCAAATGAATGATATACACGCTCTCTATGCACGATGGAAGGAAAAGGCGGTCGCCGACCCGGATCTTGCCGCGGAACTTGCCGCGATCGAAGGCGACGAAGAGGCGATCCTCGACCGCTTTTATAAAAATCTGGAGTTCGGTACCGGCGGTCTGCGCGGCGTGATCGGCGCGGGCACCAACCGCATGAACGTCTATACGGTCGGTCAGGCGACGCAGGGTCTCGCCTCCTATCTCAACGAAACCTATGACAGTCCCGCAGTCGCGATCGCCTATGATTCGCGGATCAAGTCCGACACCTTTGCGCGTTTCGCGGCGGGCGTGCTTGCCGCAAACGGACTGCACGTCTATATCTATCCGGAACTGGTTCCGACGCCGATGCTCTCTTTCGCTGTGCGCTATTTCCACTGCAAGGGCGGCATCATCCTGACCGCGAGCCATAACCCGGCAAAGTACAACGGCTATAAGTGCTACGACCCCGAGGGCTATCAGATGACCGACGAGGCCGCCGCCAAAACCTACGGCTATATCCAGCAGACCGATCTGTTCGACGACATCAAGACGATGGACTTTGACGAAGGACTCGCAAAAGGGTTGATCGAATACATCGGCACAGAGGTGGTCGAGGCGTTCTACAAGGAAGTGGAAAAGACCTGCCTTTCCAAGGAGATCTGTCAGAAGACCGACCTCAAGATCATCTACACGCCGCTCAACGGCACCGGCAACAAACACGTCCGTGCCATGCTTTCGCGCATCGGCATCCGCGACGTCCGCGTCGTCAAGGAGCAGGAACTCCCCGACGGCAATTTCCCGACCTGCCCCTATCCGAACCCGGAGATCCGTCAGGTCTTTGAATGCGGCCTTGCGATGACGAAGGACTTCCCCGCCGATCTGCTGCTCGCGACCGACCCGGACTGCGACCGCGTTGGTATCGCCGTCAAAAACGGCGACGATTACGAGCTGATGACCGGCAACGAGGTCGCCGTTCTGCTCACGCAGTATCTGCTTGAGCGCCGCGCCCAGCTCGGGCTTCTGCCCGAAAAGCCCGTCGTCATCAAATCGTTCGTGACGACCGACCTCGTCACCGCCGTCGCGAAGGAATACGGCGCCGAGGTGTTCGACCTTCTGACCGGCTTCAAGTATATCGGCGAGCTGATCACCCAACTTGAAGCGAAAGGCGAAGCGGACCGCTTCATCGTCGGCATGGAGGAAAGCTACGGCTATCTCTCCGGCATCCACGCCAGAGACAAGGACGCCGTCGTCGCTTCGACGCTGATCTGCGAAATGGCGGCGTATTACAAGGCGCAGGGCAAGAGCCTGTACGAAGTGATGCAGGGGCTGTACGCGAAACACGGCATGTATCTGAGCACGCTGCTCAACTACGGCTTTGAAGGCGCCACCGGTATGAAGATCATGGCGGGCATCATGGATACGCTGCGCGAGAATCCGCCGAAAGCCTTCGGCGGCATGGAAGTGCTCAAGGTCGCCGATTACAAGAAAGGCTACACGACCGACTGCAAGACCGGCGCGCAGACGCCGATCACCCTGCCGCGCTCGAACGTGCTCGCGTTCCTGTTGCCAAACGACAACAAGGTGATCGCCCGCCCGAGCGGCACCGAACCGAAAATCAAGTTCTATCTCACCGCTGTCGCTGACGACCGCGCGGCCGCCGAAGCCGTCACCGCGCTGCTGCAGGCGGATGTGGAAACGTATGTGAAATGAGGAACCCGCTATGATGAACAAAAAAGCAATCCGGATCATTGCCGTCGTGCTCGCCATCATTATGGCGCTGTCGGTGCTCGCCATCATTTTGCAGGTCTTCGGCATTGACGAAAGCTACACCGCCCTGCCTATGACGGGCGAAAGCAACCTCGTCTATATCATCGTCGGCTGCGTCCTCGCCGCCGCGATCATCGCAATCATCTGCGTGATCGTGATTCCGAAGATCAAGAAGAAAAAGAACAGCAAATAATCCATGCGCCGTCCATGCCCGGCATCTGATGCGGGCGCGGCGGCGCTTTGCTTTTTGGAGGCGGATTTCATTGAAGAAAACAACGAAACGGCTGGTATCTCTGCTGCTATGCGCGGTCCTTGCGTTCTCTCTGTTTCCCGCGGCGCTCGCCGCAGAACAGGCAAAACGGGAATACAGCCAGTACCCCTGTGTTGTCGTCCCCGGCTACAGCTCCGCGGGGCTCTATCGCTATGACGAAAACGGCGAAAAAGTCTGGGTTTGGGGCGTACAGACTGAAGAGATCGTTGCTGCGGTGTTCCACCATATCGCTGAGCTCGGCGCCGGGCTGGCACTTTTGAGCGTCGGAAACGCAAAGCTGCTCGGCGAAACCGTGGGGCGCGAATTCTACAATCTCTACTACGATCTTGCGTGCAACGAAGACGGTTCGAGCGTATATGATCTGCACCGCTATCAGGTCACCGCCGAGGAGAGCAACAGCGCCGTTTTACAGGCGCAGCACCCTGACGGGTACTATCAGCACGAGGTCGAGATCATGACCGACATCGCGCAGTACATCGGCGGTAAAGAGAACGTCTATAACTTCAACTGCGACTTCCGCATGGGCGCGCCGTTCTGCGCCAAACAGCTCGACGAGTTCATCCAGTTGGTCAAGGAATACAGCGGCAAGGACAAGGTCAACATCTTTTCCGTCTCGCACGGCGGTCAGGTGACCGGCACGTATCTGACGCTCTACGGAGACAAGGGCGACGTCAACAACGCGCTGATGACGGTCCCCGCCCTCGGCGGCGCGGCGCTCGCCTACGATGTTTACAGCGATCAGATCCATCTCGACGAATACGATCTGATGCGGTTCATCGAGCACGGCATGATGTGGGAGACCGATTACGAATGGCTGCTCAAGGCGCAGCAGCTCGGCTTTCTCGATCAGGTGCTGCACTACGCGCGGCCCTATGTGCTGAAGGTGCTCGGCTACTGGGGCAGTATCTGGGATTTCATCCCGACGCCGTATTATGAAGAAATGAAGGCGCAATATCTTGACCCCGAAAAGAGCGCGCCGCTGATTGAAAAAAGCGACTATATGCACTATGAAGTGATGACGCAGTTCGGTGAAGGCTTCAAGCGCGCGCAGGCGGCCGGCACGCAGGTCTTCATCATCGCGGGCTACGAGAACCCGTCGGTATCGGGCTTGCAGGAAAGCTCGGACGGCATCATCACGATCGCCTCTTCGACCGGCGCGACGCCCGCCCCGTACGGGATGCGCTACAACGACGGCTATGTTCAAAAGGTTGATACAGGCTATTATCAGATCTCCCCTTCCATGACGCTCGACGCATCGACGGCGTATCTCCCCCACCACACGTTCTTTGTGGAAAACCTCTATCACGGGATGGTCTATAAGGACAAGTTCACCGAAGAGCTGGTGCGCACGCTGCTTTTGACGCGGGAGATCAAAGACGTCCACAGCAATCCGGCTTACCCGCAGTTCCACGCGACAAGCAACAAGTCGCACAGCGTGTTCGCCGCATTCAACAACAGCGTTGAGGGCTACGCGGACAGCAGCGACACGAAGCTCGTCGTCCGCAATCTGTCGGAGCAGTACCCGATGAAGATCCTCGGCGTCGAGGCAAGGGGCGTGGATCTGACGTTCAACGCGCTCAAAACGAAGTGGCTCAAGCCCGGGCGGTCGCTGACGCTCTCGTTCGACGGAACCTTCCCTGCCGTTTCCGGCAAGGGGTTCGACCTCGTGATCGACTATACCCAGCTGGGTTCCGCCACGCCGCGCGGCGAGCGGACGCTCCACTTCACGCTGCAGAACGGCCCGCGCGTCGCCTATGACGAAACGACGCCCTTTGTGCCGCGCAACGCGGACGGTGGACTGGACGCGGCGCTGTGTGAACCGGCAAGTCAGCTGCTTTCCAAGAGCGCAAACAAGGACGTCTATGTGATGTGGTACCAGTTTTTGCAGTCATTACGCGTGTACTTCACCGCGCTGACGGCAAAACTGAAATAACAGCGGAAAAAGCAAAAATCCCACGGCGTTTTGCCGTGGGGTTTCTTTTGCTCTTAGTCAAACAACGGTGTGGAAAAATACCGTTCCGCGGTGTCAGGCAGGACGGTGACGACCGTTTTGCCCTTGCCGAGGACCTTCGCCAGCTTGATCGCCGCGGCGACGTTCGTGCCGCTGGAGATGCCGCACATGATCCCCTCTTTGCTCGCGAGCTCCTTGGAGATGCGGATCGCCTCCTCATCGTTGATGATGCAGATCTCGTCGTAAATGTCGGTGTTGAGGATCGGCGGGATGATACCGTCGCCGATACCCATCTGCAGATGGGTCCCGATCGCGCCGCCGGAGAGGATCGCCGCGTTTTCCGGCTCCACCGCCCAGATGATGATGTTCGGGTTCGCCTTGCGCAGCACTTCGCCGATGCCGGTAATCGTGCCACCGGTACCGATGCCGGAGCAGAAGCCGTCGATATTGCGGCCCGCCTGTTCCAGAATCTCGACCGCGGTCTGGTCGCGCTGCGCCCGCACGTTGTTCTTATTTTCGAACTGCTGCGGCACAAACACGTGCGGATCGTCCTGCTGCATCTGCAGCGCCAGCGCAAGGCACTCTTCGATGCATTTGCCGATGTTGCCGTCGTCGTGCACCAGAATCACTTCCGCGCCGTAATGTTCGACGAGCATCTTGCGCTCCTGCGAGACGGAGTCCGGCATGATGATCTTTGTCTTATAGCCGCGAACGGCGCCGACCAGCGCGAGACCGATGCCCTGGTTGCCGCTGGTGGGCTCCACGATGATCGTGTCTGGTCCGATGACGCCCTTTTTCTCCGCAGCAAGGATCATGTTCAGCGCGGTGCGCGTTTTGATCGAGCCGCCGATGTTGAGCCCCTCGTATTTGCAAAGGATCTCTGCGCCGTCAGGGTCGCCCATGTGCTGCAGGCGGATCATCGGCGTGTTGCCGACCGCCTCAAGGATATTATCGTAAATCTTCAAAAGAAAAACTCCCGGTTCGTTTTTTCAGCGCACGACGCCGCCGCGCGCAAACTTTGATTATTATACAGGACGGCGCAGTAATTTGCAAGTGTTTTTTTGAAAAGAAGACAGAAGAAGGACAGAGGGGTGAAAGATTGCGTAAAAACCGCCGGCGTGACCGGCGGTTTTGATTTCTGTTGGCATCGTTATGAACCGAGAAGATTCGGATAGCTCGGATAGACAGTCTCTGCCGTCGGAATGCGCTCGAACGTCCCCGCGACAGGTTCATACGGCAGTTTCAGCGTCCACGTACCGCACATGGTCACGATGAACTGGCGCAGATTGGCGCTGTCGCGCAGCCATGCGTTTTGCGCAGAAGAAAGCATGTTGTCCATATCTACCGCAAATGAGACAGGCAGCAGCGCGTAAGTCGGGTCCACGGTACTGTACAGCGGCACGGTACCGTTCCAGCCGTGGT
Organism: Clostridia bacterium; assembly: GCA_017544665.1. Taxonomy (GTDB): domain Bacteria; phylum Bacillota; class Clostridia; order Oscillospirales; family Acutalibacteraceae; genus UBA6857. Next base: position 7,124 of record JAFYDS010000163.1, read on the forward strand.
GCGCCATCTGCAGGATATCGCTGTGCAGCGTTGCGGCGGTGTATTCCTGCAGCACAAGGTCGGCGGCGCCAAAGGCAAAGTCGCCGGTCCAAAGCGTCGTCTGGCCGTCCACAGTCATCTTGATCAAAAGCGAATTCTCGTTCATGCCGCCACTGAGGATCGTTTTGGGATAATAATCGTCATAGGCATACAGCACATCGAACTGCGCATTGCGCAGCGCAAAACGGTTGCCGCTGTGCAGTTTGACGACCGGCACGTCGGCGTAGAAATCGGCGAGGTTTTGCTTGAACTGGGTGTACCGGTAGATCGAATTGTCCAGCATATAGGGAGAATCGGAATCCGGAATTTCCTCTTCCTTCGGGAAGTTATACATCAGCCGTTCGATCACGACGTCGTCGTGGTGGTCGAGCGAGAAGCAGTTGAACACGCCGATATGATCGCCGTGCAGGTGGGTGAAGATCCACGCAGCGATCACGGGCTTGTCGGTGCCCTCCGGCTTTTGCGCATTGAGAATGTCCATCAACTTGTTGGAATCCACAGAATCCGGGTCGCCCATGCCGCCGTCGATGATGACGAAGCTGCCGTCGCAAAGGCGGATGATGTAGCCCATCCCCTCCGTGGCAACACAGGTTTCGCCCTTCATGCCGGTGAGGAGCGTGTCGCAGACCGCTTCGCAGTCGTCCTGCAGCGGGCACAGCGCGCCGCGTGCTTCGGCAATGATCCGCATGGTTTTGGTATTGGCGAACCACGACAGCGTCACGGTCAGCGCGTCGCTGATCAGCGTGGCGAACTGGTTGTTTTCGATGCTGCGGGCGTCGTAGACGGTATATCCGGCGCCGAGCAGCGTTTGCCGGTAGCTACTGAAGTCTTCGGCCGTTGTGTTCTCATAGCGCACGATCTCAGTCGAGCCTGCGCTTTGGTACACGCCGGGTTCCGCCGCGCCGGGCAGCGCGGGCAGACCGTATTGCCCCACGGTCGTCACTACGGGCTCCGTAGAAGGTTCCGTGGGCTCAGTGGAAGGCTCGGTCGGCGTTGTGGGTTCCGTGATCGGTTCTGTCGGCATCGTTATCACCTCCGTGGTGGGTTCTGTCGGCGGGTCAACAGGCTTGCTGTCGCCGCCGCTGAACAGACCGGAAAAGAACGCTACAATCACCATAAAGAAGGCGGTGATCTTTGCCCAAAATGCTTTCATGTAAGCACTCTCCCTTCAAGAGAATCGTCCTGTTGAAATCAGCATATCACAGTCCGCGGCTGCTGTCAAGTGTTCCGGAGTGAACTGCAGTTTTCGAGGAGTGAACGTAAAGAAACGGACAGGAAATCTGTCCGTTTCAGCTTACAGTTTACAGTTTCGCGTTTCGCTGCGCGAAACGTGATGAGATGCGCATAGCGCATCGTTTTTAACTTGCAGCAGGCAATCATCACTGCCGCGGCAGCGGCATCATAACTGCGGCGAAAGCCGCATCATCACGTTCTTTCGCAATCAGCGAAAGAACTCCAGATCCACCGCGTTCGCCACAGCGTCGCCGCCTTTTTCGTTGAAATGCAGCTTGTCGCCGCCGAGATACTCGCGCTTTGCGTGCTGCGGTTTGTCCGGGTCGGCGACGATCGCGCCGAGGTCGAGCAGCGCATCGAACGCTTCCGCGTTTGTGCGCAGGGTCTCGTTGACCTGATCCACAAGGTCGCTCTTTTCCTTTGTGCCGTCGATATGGTCGATAATATACGGCAGCGTGGTGCCCATGACGCGGATGCCGTTTGCGCGCATCTCGGCCGCCATGGAGAAGATGCCCTGCGTCAGGATGTCGATGTCGGGCTTTTCATTGGAGCGGCCGCTGACCGTGCCGAACTGGAGCACATCGTTGACGCCGACCTCCAGCACCGCGTGGGAGATATCGGGATACTGCAGCACGTCGCGGCGCAGGCGGTTGAGCGACCGTACGCCGTAAAAGCCCTTCAGCGGGAACACGGGCGACGTGTCGCGCAAGACGCGGTTACCGCCGATGGAGCGGTTGATGACGCTGAAACGGCCCGGGAAGACATCACGGATGCGTTCTTCAAAGGGGTTCACCCAAAAGCCCTGCTGGCTCAGCGAATCGCCGAACACGACGATCGACGACGCGCCGTCGGCGTTCAGCAGTTCCACCGTGTCAAACAGCGGGATCGGCGCCGGCAGCTTCATGCGCAGCAGCGTACTCGCCGCGCCGCGCAGCATATCCTTGAAACGTCCCAGATCGTCCGGGAAGATGCTGTGGCGGCGGTCGCCGTGCATCATCAGGCATCTGGCGTTGTTCATCAGATTGCCGCTCTGCAGCGGTCCGCCGTTGACGCAGACGCTGACGCAAAGATAGCTTCCCACCGGGACGCGCAGCGCGCCCTCAGACGTAACCGCGCTTTCCCCTGCAGGGAGAAACGCCGGCGCGTCTAAATCGACGCTGTCGCTGGTGAGCACGCCCTCTTCGTCGCAGAGCGCCGCGCAGACGCCGCCGAGAATGACCGCGTCGCGCCCGAATTCATTTGAAAGACGGACACGGATCGCCGTGCCGCCGATATTGCTTTTCAGAACAAGGCGCAGCGTGCGGCAGCCGCTGGCGAACGAAAACGCCGAAAGCGCCGTATGTGCCTGTCCCCAGGTCTGTACCCATTGCTGCATATGATTGCCTCCTTTAGAGCGTGTAAAGCCGCTTACGCCGCGACCTTCTGATAGGTATAGCTGTACACGTCTTTGTTTGCGCCGTCCGAATCTTTATAGGAGGACGTCATCTTGGTCACGTTGCTGTACTTGTCATAGGTATAGGTTTCTTTATTTTGGAAGGTCTGACCGTCGGCATAGCGGTTGCTGGCGCTGTAACCGACGACACGGTTGTGCTTGTCATAGGTGGATTTTTCAACGAGCTTCGACGTCTCGCCGTCAACGGTCTCCACCGTAGTCCGTTTGATCTCGTTGCCTTTTTTGTCATAGACCATGGTTTCCGTCAGCTTGCTCTTTGCGCCTTCACTGTCTGTCTGGGTGCGGACATGCTTTGTCAGATTGCCCTTTTCGTCGTAGGTGTTAACTTCGGAAGTCTTGCTCTTCGCGCCGCTGTCGTTCTTCCAGGTCACCGTTTCCGTCAGAACGTGCTTCGCCTTGTCGAAGGTGCGGGTCGTCACTTCTTTGGTCCAATAGTTATTATCCACCTTCGAGCTGGACACGACCTTGATTTCGTTGCCTTTTTTGTCATAGGTATAGGTCTTCGTTGTTTTTGTCGTGAGATAGTTGTTCGCGTCAAAGCCGCTTTGATTCACCGACTTTTCCTTGACCAGTTTCCCATTTTCATAGGTGTAGGAGATCGTTTCCTTTTCGAACAGCTCGATGCTGCTGGTCGAAGAATAGCCCTGTTTGATCACGCGGCCTTTTTTGTCGTAGGCATAGGTGTAAACGTAGCGGGACGCGTTGCCCTCACTGTCGGTCTGGGCTTTGACGACCTTGGTCTTGTTGCCTTTTTTGTCGTACTCCAGCGTGCGGACATTGTTTTCGGTTCCCTCCGGATTCATGAAGGATAACGTCTCTTTGGTCAGACGGTTTTTCTTGTCGTAGGTATAGACCGCAAGATACTTTTCAAAATCGCCGTCCACGCCCTTGAAGGAATAGGCCTCCGCGGTCAGCAAGCCGGCTTCGTTGTAGGTGCAGGTCTTCGTACTGCTGAATCCGGTGCCGTCCGGCTCTTTCGTCTTTTCCACCGACTTCAGCAGCCGGCCCTGTTCGTCATAGGTATAGCGATCGACAGTCTTGCCGCCGGTCGTGCTCTTGACGGTCATCTGAGTCATGACGCAGCCGTTTTCGTTGATCGGGTTATCGTGGGTCAGCCAATCTCCGTCTTCTTCCGCAAAGGCGGCCGCCATAAAACACGGCAGCAGCATGAGCAGCGCGAGGGCGAGAGCGATCGTTCGTCTGAGTTTCATAACAGAGGTCTCCTTTTTTGCCGAAGCGGCAATTGATTGTAGTTTTATCTTACCACACAGGCAGCAAAAAATCAAGGGGAAGCGCTGTCTTTTGCGCGATTCGAAAGTATTCTTAATCACAGCAAAACGCAAAGTCTATTGCTTTTTTCAAGCAGAATATGATATGATACAGAAAAGAGAGGAGGTCATGTGCATGAAGTTGATACAAAAGCTGAAAACGATACTCAGTATTCTGTTGATCCTCATCACAGGCGGCGGTTTTTTCCCCGGGATCCGGGATCTGATGAAGGCAGGTGACGTGACCATGATCCAAAACGATCATACCAAATCCTTTGCGACGGTGTTCACCGAGCTGGCCGCCTACCCAGACACCGACGAGGAGCGCCAAAGCTGGCAGCAGGGCATGGTGACCGGCAACGGAGATAACGGCGCGGTCTGCGCCGGGTCGCCGTACAACGACACGCTGATCTATCAGAACATTCGCTTCCTGATGCCGACCAACGACCCGCGTTATACGCCGGACGAAGTCACCGCCGAACTCGAGGAGGCGCGGCAGGCCGTTATCAACGGCGACGATACGTGGGATATTCACGGGCGGAACGCGACCTATTTCTACGCCTTTCATCCGGGTCCCGTGCTGCGCATGACCGCAAAAAAGCATCTCTATCATAATTATATCCGCTGGACGGACTTTGAAACGGCGGAGGTGGGCGTCCGCTATATCGACGTCCGCGGCACATGGGAGCGGCGCACCTTCTCTTCGAGAGAGGACAACGTCACGATCACGAAGATCTCGAAATCCAGCCTCGGCGCGAAGATCGACCTCACGCTCTCGCTCGACGACTGCTGGTCCCTGCGCAACTTCGGCGGCGGGGGCGAAAAGGATATGCGCTACAAAAAGCTGGTGAGCGAAAACGCCGACTATATCGCGCAGATTGCTCACTACCCCGCCTATGAAAACAGCGAGCTGAAAAACGGCGGCTACTGCGGTCTGACGCGCGTGCTCACGGTGGGCGGCAAAAAGGAACGTGTCGTGCTGGATGAATCGAACGATTCCGAAAACGTGGCAAAAGACAAGAACCCCGCGATCAAAATCACCGACGCGGACGCCGTGTACCTCATCACCAAATGCGACCGCACGTTCGACATGGGCGACATGACGGACTTCGCGGCGAAAACGCAGTACGACCTGCTGGATCAGTTGAACGAAGCCACGGCTGCCGTCGCCGAAAAATACACCGTAAACGGCGCGTTCGACTACGACGCGGCGCTGCAGCCCCACGCTGCACAGCAAAGCGCCCTGTTCAACAAAGTCAAATTCGATCTCGGCGACGACGATAAGGAGAACGTCCCCAACGAGTATCTCATCCGGATGCAGCAAAAGAGCGAAACGCTGCTGCCGTCGATGGTGGAACGCGCGTACAATCAGGGGCGGTACGTGCAGATCTGCTGTGCGGGCGACTCGTTCCCGCGGCTCTACGGGATGTGGACGGGCGAATGGAACCCGAGCTGGCGCGGCATCTATACGATGGACGCGAACGTCAATTTGCAGTCGTCTGGCATGAACACCGGTAATATGCGTGAAGCGGGCGTCGGCTATATCAAATTCGTGCTGCGGCAGATCCCCGACTGGGAAGAGAACGCCGCCAAGACATACGGCATGACGGACGCGATCCAGGTGCCCGTGAACACCGACGGCGACCGCGCGATGATGGTGGAATACAACCGTTGGTACCCGTTCGAGTACTGGAACGCCGGCGCGAGCTGGATGCTGCTGCCGATCTATGAGTTCCGGCAGTGCTTCGGGAACACGCAGATCGACTATAATGGCGAGACGCTGGATCTGGAAAAAGACATTCTTCTGCCGCTTTTGACAAAGCAGGCGAACTTCTGGGAGCAGCTCTGCACGCCGGAATACTACACCGACAAGGACGGCAACGCGCGGTATGAAAAAGGCAAGACAGCGCTGAACGACGGCGAAAAGTATCTGATCATCCCCTCCTATTCCCCTGAAAACGCGCCGCTCGGTTACAACTCTCCGATCACCGCCAACGCCGCGATGGATATCGCCGCCGCGAAGGACGGGCTGCGGATGACGGTCGAACTCGAGAAAGCGGTCAAGGCGTCCGGATATGAAGCGCGGATCGCGAAATGGGAAGCGCTTTCCGCCCGGCTGCCGGACTATCAGTTCGACGAGACCGGCGCGCTGTGCGAATGGGCAATGAAGGAATATCAGGAAAACAACAAGCACCGTCACATCAGCCACCTTTACGCGGCGTGGCCCGCGTTTGAGACGCAGGACGATCCCGTCCTTGCCGTCGCCTGCAATCAGGCGATCGAGAACCGCAACCGCGAAAATGAGGGCGAAGACGACACCGCCTCCCACGGCTGGGTCCACAAGGCGCTGGTCGCTGCGCGGCTGAAGAACGCGGACTCCGCCTACCACTCCCTGTATATGCTGATGGCGGATCATCTGTATTACACGTCGCTGATGACCGACCACTACACGCACAACAGCTGGGGCGTGTTCTGTACCGACACCTCGATCGGCACGATCGGCGTGATCGACGAAATGCTGCTGTATTCGAATAACGGCGTCATCGAGGCGCTGCCCGCCCTGCCAAAAGAGTGGACGGCCGGCAGCATCCGGGGACTGCGCGCCAGAACGAACGCGCAGGTCGATCTTCAGTGGACCGCTGACAGCGTGACGGTCACGGTCACGAGCGACACGGCGCAGACGATCAAAGTCGGCATATCCGGCGGCGAAGCGGAAAGCGCAGCGTTCGCCGAAGGAGAGACAAAGACGTTCACGTTCCAAAGATAAGACAACAATTAATAAAAGGCTGTGCATCGGCGATAACCGGTGCACAGCCTTTTTCATAGACGAATCAAGTGTTCTGGAGATAATAGACATAGCCGTAGATTGCGAAGAGCGGCGGGAACTTTTCGACCAGCTTGTTTGCCTGGATAAAGCCCTGCGCGATCTCTTCGTTCTCGGCGCCGACATGCCACAGATCGGGCGGCGCATAGCGGATCAGATCCCGGTCGATTGCGGTGAGATCCTCATAGGTAAACTCCTGCAAGATGGTCACGCCCGCGTCCAGCAGATCGTGGTACAGCTCCTCCTGCCTGTCTGCGCGGCGGGGATTCAGGTGAGAAAACTCCCTTTTTGCCGCGTTCGCCTTCCACCAGCGCCAGGAAAGCTCCGAGCGCTCTATATTGGCAAGCTGTTCTTCGTTGGCTTTCTTTTTGGCGAGCGCCCAGTAGAGATCGATCCGCGCGACAGTCGCCGAAACGATCGGGCGCATCGTCGCCCACGAGCTGTAAAGGAACGTCATGTGTCCGTCGAACGTACCGGCATGGTCGGTAAAGAGATCAATGATCTTGCGCATATAGTTGCCGCCCTTGCCGTAATAGGCATTGAGGAAGCCGTCGATTTCCGGATCGAGGTCGCAATAGGGGTCCTGCAGGCACTTGGAGATCATGTAGGCGCGCAGTTCGCCGAACTCCGTGTCGCAACTGTCGATAAAGTAGTTGCCCTCCACAAAAACGCCCTTGACGTTGTTTTCATAGAAGATCTGCATATTCCGCTGAATAGCGCCGAAGTTCGGCATCACAGTGCAGGGGTGCAGATAGTGGGTCGTGTAATCCCAGATATACAGGCGGTCGCAAATGGCGGACCACGCTTTCAGATCGTTGTAAAAGGTGCTGTTGCATTCAGCGTCATACGGGTGCGCCATACAGCAGAAGATCGAGCACAGGCGCACGATCACATTGTCGCGCGGGACGATGCCCTCGGGCGGCGTCTGGGAATAGAGATAGGCGAACGTATCGATGGCGACGTTTTCATAGCCGTTCTCTTTGACGACGTCCGCGATCTGATTGACAAAGTTCAGCACCGTCGCCGACTGCACGCCGCCGTGCGCGGCTTCAAAGGCTTTGCAGTTTTCACATTCGCAGTATTCGCTGTTGTCGTTCTGCGTCACGGAAACGATCTGCAGCGGCGCTGCCGGATCGTGCTTTTCGCGCAGGATCTTCAGCACGTTCTGCGTCGCGATCTCCAGAACGTCCGGATTCGTCAGACATGGCTGTTCCGTCGTCCGTACGCCGTTATGCAGCGCAAGGTATTCCGGATGGGAATCGGCGTATTTTTCGGTTTCGCAAAGACCGCCCATCGTGTGGCAGAAGCCGCCGATATAATCGACGCTGCCGCCCATTTCGGCGGGGATCGACCGGTAGGATCCGGCGGTCAGGCCGTTCGCCATCGAGTATTCGAGATTGCGCGGACTTCTCCAGTCTGTCTCGGTGTACTCGAAGAACGGTTCATAGACAATATCCGTATTCGCGGGGACGCTGACGGATGCCGCCCGGGGCAGTACCGTAATGGTTTCGGTATAGACCTTGCGGTGGCAGAACTCCTCCAGAAAGCGATACGCCGCGATCTGCAGTCCGCGCTGCGCGGTACCGTTGATATGAAGATTACCGTCGATCGCCTGAATCCGGTATCCGTTATCCGCGACGGCGGAGACGTCGGTCTGGGAGGCCGCGCCGACAGCAATATACTTACTATCCGCCGCTGTGACGGTCCGGACCTCCGTGCCGAAGACCTCGCTCAGCGTGCTGCGCAGCTTTTCGGCAGCGAAGGTTTCATAGCTTGTCGGCGCTTCAGGCGTCAGGATGACCCACGACGCGTCAACAGAAATGTTGTTTCCGGCAAACGCCAGCGGCGCCGCGGAGAGGAGCAGGCAGAATACCAGGATCACGCAGATGCTTTTTTTCATGTTCAGTTCCTCCTTCTTGCGCAGAAACGCAATTGTATTGCTAATTTATTTTATAATGTGGTGGAAGCAGAAAACCAGCCCTACTATACGAGGAGTTACACGTATCATAGGGCTTTTTTGTAGCGCGAGTAACCGTTCGAAACCCTCGAACCTTTCACAAGGAACGTCTCAGATGCAGGCGTCCGCCAGCGGTTCTTCGGAGAAATCGACCGCCTGATTGTTGATATCGGGATAGACGTAGCCGGGCTTCGGCGGGGCGCAGTTATAGACCTTGTCGATATCCACATAGCCGAGACCGCATTTGCCCTTGTGATAGTTGCCCTTGGTGAGTACGACTTCCATGTCAAGACTCATGCCGTAGACGTTGACACGCGCGCCTTCCTTCAGGTCGGCCAGCATGGCGCTGTAGGGCGCTCTGGTAAAGACCAGGCGGCTGGACGACGCGGTTTGCGCCTGAATGATCGGCACGATCTTCGGGTAACCGTCTTCGCCGATGTAGGCGATGAATTTCAGCGTGATGAGACCGGACAAAAACTTCTTTGCCCAGGGGCGCAGCACCTGCTTTTGCTTGTCGCCGGCGTTGAAAGCCTTGAACGCCATCACGCGCAGCGCGTTGGCGATCACGCCGGGCATATTCAGCGCCTTGCGCTCGGAGATGTCGTGCAGATCGGCGTAATGGACTTCCGAGACGCCGAAATAGGTGTTGAAACGGAAGAGCGGATATTCGTTCATATGGACATAGTCTTCGCCCTCAGTGACAAAGTGGGTGATGTCCATCGAGCCCGTCCAGAACTCGCGGCTGACCGACATGATCAGAAAGCCAGTCTTCGGATCGTCATAGATCAGCTTTTTGCTGATGCCGCGCACGAATTCACCGAACATCATCTTGTCGTCGCCCTTGTTGCACAGCGACGAGACCAGACACATGTGCAGATCGTCCGGCCCGTCCTTCATAGCGATGCGCGCAATTTTATAGGG
>JAFYDS010000164.1 GCA_017544665.1 Clostridia bacterium
GTTCATAAGCTGGATCTGATCGCGTTTTACGGAAAGCTCGGGCTTCCTTACCTTGATTTGAGCGAAGATGAGTTGAAAGCCGAAAGAGCGGTCTACCGTCGGGCGAAAGGCAGCGCGTCATGATCGTCGTATCAGATACCACGCCGCTTATTGCGCTGATGAAAGCGTCGCAGTTGGAACTGCTGCAAAAGCTGTTTGGAAAGATCCTGATACCGCAAGCGGTTTATCAAGAGCTCACTTCCAACGAAGCTTTTCAAGAAGAAGCTGCTGCGATCAGAAATTGTCCGTTTCTGGAGGTCGTTTCGATTTCAGACGGCAGGGTCGTGGATATCCTGCGGCGCGCGACCGGGCTTGACCTTGGCGAGAGCGAGGCAATCATATATGCCGAGAGCAGCTCGGCCGACGTCCTGCTGATAGACGAACGTAAGGGCCGTCAAGTCGCTATCTCAATGGGGCTGCCCGTTATGGGCTCCATCGGTGTGCTGAGCGAAGCACACGCATCCGGCCTGCTGACTGCCGAGGCGTTCCGCATCGCCATTGAAAAGATGCAGGATGCAGGGATCAGGCTCAGCGAGCGTCTGATTCAAAGCGTTCTGGATGGATTGCAAAGTGAAACTGAATAGCAGTCACACATTTGTCCTCTGCCCTCACCGGCAGAGGCCTTTTTAATCATTACGCACATAATGCGTTGAAAAAGGCGTATTGCGTCCGTATAACAGATCAAGGAGGCGAAAGCTATATGTTAATTGCAATCGACCATGGAAACAAATGCGTGAAGATCTGCGACGGCGAAGCGTTCACCGCAGGGCTTTTGGAGAGCGACGTCCGCCCGTTTGGGGCCGATGTGCTTCAGTATAAGGGCAAGTTCTATCAGCTCTCCGACCAGCGCATCCCGTATCATCGGAACAAGGCGGAGGATGAGCGGTACTTCGTGCTCACGCTGTTCGCAATCGCCCGCGAGATCGAGGCGACGGGCAGCTATCATCCCGGCACATTCACGGTGCAGCTTGCCGTGGGGCTGCCGCCCGCGCACTATGGCTCGCAGCGGGAGCAGTTCACCGGCTTCTTTCTGAACCGCGGCCCCATCCACTTCGAGTATCGGGATAAGCGGTACACCGTTCTGATCAACGAGGCGGTCTGCTATCCGCAGTCTTACGCCGCGGCGATCACGATGTTCCAGACGCTCAAGACGATCCCGCGCGCCCTGATCCTCGATATTGGCGGCGTTACGGCGGATTACATCCAGATCAAGAACGGCGGCGGTGATATGTCCGTGTCCGACTCGCTGGAGAGCGGCGTCATTATGATGTATAACAAGATCACCTCCCGCGTTCGCGCAGAGCACGACATTATCCTCTCGGAGCCGGAGATCGACGCCATTCTGCTCGGTCAGCCGGTCCAGACACCGCCCGAGGTCGTCAAGCTGACCGAACGGCTGGCGCAGGAGTTCATTTCGGACCTGCTCAGCGCCCTTCGTGAGCGGCAGCTGGAGCTTCGCTCGGGGCATATCGTGTTTGTCGGCGGCGGTTCTATCCTGTTGCGAAGGCAGATCGAGGCGTCCGGCAAGGTGGCGAACCCTATCTTTGTCGAGGATATCCGTGCCAACGCGAGGGGCTACGCCCTGCTTTACCGGCTCGGGCAGAAATAAGGTGGCGTCATGGAGGACAAAAAGCATCCGGGTCGGTTTACGATCCTGTTTGACCTCGCAGACGCGCAGCAACGGGCAGCGAGCGAGGAGCTGGCGCGGCACGGACGGCGCAAGGCACGCTTCCTTGCCGACGCCATCCTATACTACACGCGCAGTCAAAGCCCGCAGAGCGGCGCGGCGGTCGATGAAGCGACGCTTATGCGCTGTGTCGCCGCCGCAATGGAGCGGGTACAGCGCGGCGAACCCGGGCCGGGCGATGTGCCGGCTGCAGAATCGGAGCCGGCTGCGCCTGCCGCGGTCTCCGAGTCCTCTCCGTGGAGCAGTGAGGATATTTCCGTGATTGCCGGAACGCTGTCGGCGTTCCAAAAGTGAAGGTGCAAGCAGGGCGCAGACTTCCATAGTCCGCGCCCTGCTTGTCCATTTCAAAATCCGTGCGGCGTTATTGCTCTGTCACTTCGGGGCTTTTGAACTGCAGGATCGCACGCAGCGTTTCCTCGCACAGCTCACTGTAAAGCTCCTGGTCAAGCACGCCGTCCACCTTCGCTTCGCGTTCAAGAAGCGGGGCGTACAGCTTGAGCATCTGGGCGCACGCTATCCGGTCGCCGCATTGTGCGGCATGAAGCAAGTCTCTAAAATCCATCGCTTGTTCCTTCTTACTCTTTCATCATGTCGCGCAGCTTGCCGATCACGCGGTAGTAGGCGCTCGCCGTCCCCTTGTAGGTCATGCCGAGAACGCCGCCGATCTCGTCAAAGCCGCGTTCATCCAGCACCCGCGCCGTCAGTATGTACCGCTCACGTTCGTCCAATGCCGCAAATGCCCGCACAAGGCGGTCGTTGTGCCATGTGACCGGGTCGCTGCCGCAGATCTTCGCCGGATCGCACTCTTCGGGGCCGCTCACGTCAAAGGTGTCGAAGTCCGTGCCGATCTCGTGCAGCTCCCGCCTGGCGCGCTTTGCGAGGATGTCCCGCCGCTTCCGCTCTATTCTGAGCTTCAGATAGGCGGTAAAGGCATTTCTTGTGATATTGTCGATTCCGCAGCCATCGTTGCGAAATTGCATGATCGTGTTCCTCCAGTCTGAATTTTTTGAAGAATTCAGACCGAGGTGGCGGGGCGCGCGGGAAGTGACAAAAGCGACCATTTTTCTTGGTTAAAATGCTGAATTTTACACAATTCTTTGTTTTTTGGCGCGGAACGCCATTTTTATCTAGTATATTTCGACCGTCTTCGACGATATTCCTCCAAATGTGATAGGGAATACCGTCGAGGACGGTCGAAAAAAAACAGGGCTCAGAAACCCTTGCGGATCTCTGCGCCCTCTTATAAGGCGGTATTGTTTTTTTGCGTTTTCGTCCCGCTTTATATATTGGGACAAGCGCGGTTATCATTGACTAATTCGCCCGTTTCACTCATAATCAGTTGTTCGGCACCTCCTGCTTCAAGGCACATCTTTTCACTATTATTTTTGCGTAATTATCAACGCTTTTCACGTGCAGCGGACACTAATAGCACAATTTGAGCAAAAACGCAACTTGACAAAGAACGCATTGTGATGCCTTCTTTTGTGTAATTAGTATAAAAAACAGCACGAAAGCGGCAATTTTGAGCCGATGCTCCCGAGCGCATTTTTGATATTGCAAAAGATACGGACAGCAGGACAACGGCATTAAGCGAGGCCATCTTTTACCCCAAAAAAGTTCGGCAGAAAAAGCCCATGTCAAAAAAAGGCGTGGGCTTTTTTCGCCGCAAACCCTTTTCAATTCCCCATGCGGGCGATATGATGAACGCAAAAACGCAGGCAGGCAGCGCCTACCCGTCAAAAGCGGGCGGGCGCTGTATCTTTTTGCCAATTCCGTATGGAAAACGCCGCCCTTGTGTGCTATCATAGGGAAAAACACACACGGAGGGCAACAATATGACAGACGCCGAGCGCAGAGCCGCCGCAAAGCAATTCGCCGCCGATTGGAAAGGGCGCGGGGACGAGAAACAGGAAACGCAGACCTTTTGGATGGCACTGCTTTCCAAGGTTTTTGGCATTGCGGAGCCGGACAAGTTTATTGACTTTGAGCGCCGCGTCGAGGTGGACGATGTACGGACGGGCAAGCGCACCACCAAGTTCATCGACGGCTATATCCCCGCGACGCGCGTTTTGATCGAGCAAAAGGGCGCGGACATTGATCTTCGCAAGGGCTACAAGCAGTCGGACGGTTCGCTGCTCTCGCCCTATCAGCAGGCGCGGCGCTACGGCGGCTATATGCCGACGAACGAACACCCGCGTTGGATTGTCGTTTGCAACTTTCAAGAGTTCGATATACACGACATGAACCGCCCGAACGACCCGCCGGAGATCATCGCTCTTTCCGATCTGGAAAAGGACTGGACGCGCCTAAACTTCCTTGTAGACACGGGCGACGAGAATATCAAAAAGGAGATGGAGGTCTCCCTAAAGGCGGGCGAGTTGGTCGGCGTGATCTATGACGCTCTGCGAAAGCAGTACGTCAACCCCGACGCGCCGGAAACGCTCAAGAGCTTAAACGCGCTGTGCGTCCGGCTCGTGTTCTGCCTCTATGCCGAGGACGCGGGCATTTTCGGAACGCGCAGTATGTTCCATGACTATCTGCAAGCGCACCGTGCCGAGGACAGGCGCGCGCTTATCAATCTGTTCCGCGTCCTCGATCAGACGCTGGAGCAGCGCGACCCGTACCTTGACGCCGATCTTGCCGCCTTTCCCTACGTCAACGGCGGCCTGTTCGCGGACGAAAGCATCGAGATTCCGCGCTTGGGCGGCGAGATCTTCGACCTGATACTCAATCAGGCGAGTGCTGATTTTGATTGGTCGGCAATCAGCCCGACAATCTTCGGCGCGGTTTTTGAAAGCACCTTGAA
>JAFYDS010000165.1 GCA_017544665.1 Clostridia bacterium
CTATCATACGAAACCCTCCTTATTCTATTGTGGTTTTCGTTGCGGATGGTCGTCTTTGCACGATGGATTACTTCGAATACAACTCGACGATAAGATGTTCTTCGACGTCAAAGTCCACATCTTCTCGAACCGGCATTCTGAGCACCTTGCCCGAAAGCTCTTCTCTGTTGAGTTCAAGCCAGGCAGGAACCGTAATGAACGGAGCATCTGCACCAGTCAGTTTTTCAAACAGCACGGACGAACGGCTGCTTTGCTTGACAGCGATGACCTGACCGGGTTTCACCTGATAAGAAGGAATGTTGCACTTCTTGCCGTCAACGGTGAAATGCGCGTGAGAAACGAGCTGACGCGCCTGACGACGGGTCTGCGCAAAACCGAGATGATAGACAACGTTGTCCAAACGGCGTTCGCACAAAATCAGCAGGTTGTCACCGGCTTTGCCCGGCATCTTGCTGGCCTTTTCATAGTACGAGCTGAACTGTTTTTCCAGCACGCCGTAAACGAACTTCACCTTTTGCTTTTCATTCAGCTGAAGCGCATATTCGGATGGTTTTCTTCTCATGCCGCCCTTGGGATTACGATTCGTGTTCTTCTTGGCATATCCCATTGCGGTCGGAGATACATTAAGAGCCTTGCAGCGTTTTGCAACAGGCTGCGAATTTTTAGCCATAAAGCTTTTTCCTCCTTGTCAAAAATCAAACACGTCTTCTCTTGGGCGGACGGCAGCCGTTGTGCGGAATCGGCGTAACGTCTTTGATCATCGTCACGTCCAAACCGGCGGTCTGCAGCGCACGGATCGCAGCCTCGCGGCCTGCGCCCGGTCCTTTAACGTATACTTCAACAGTCTTCATGCCGTGTTCCATAGCAGCCTTCGCGGCGGTTTCCGCAGCGGTCTGCGCGGCGAACGGCGTGGACTTTCTGGAACCTCTGAAGCCCATTTCACCGGCGCTTGCCCATGACACCGCGTTGCCCTGCGTGTCTGTGATGGTCACGATGGTGTTGTTGAAGGTGGATTGGATATGGGCCGCACCGCGTTCGATGTTTTTACGTTCACGGCGACGGCGGATGGTGGCACCTTTTTTGCCTCCCTTAGCAGCCATAATAGGATCCTCCTTTGCTTATTTCTTCTTGTTCGCAATGGTCTTCTTCGGGCCCTTGCGGGTACGTGCGTTGGTCTTGGAACGCTGTCCTCTGACGGGCAGTCCCTTTCTGTGACGCACACCGCGATAGCAGCCGATTTCCTGCAGTCTCTTGATATCAAACGCAGTTTCTCTTCTGAGATCACCTTCGACCTTGACGTTGTGGTCGATGTATTCACGCAGCTTCGAAACGTCGTCTTCGGTCAGATCCTTGACACGGGTGTCCGGATTGACGCCTGTTGCGGCGATGATGTCGCCGGCTGTTTTGCGACCGATGCCGAAGATATAAGTCAGAGCGATCTCGACTCTTTTGTCTCTCGGCAGGTCAACACCTGAAATACGAGCCATTTGTCAGTTACACCTCCAAA
>JAFYDS010000166.1 GCA_017544665.1 Clostridia bacterium
ATTATAGACCTTCCTGAAAGATCTTACTGCGTGGCGTGCAACTTCTGTCATTTTGAGAACATAATCATCCGGGAGCTCGGTTATAGAATCCACATGGAGTTTCGGGATGATGAGCATATGTCCCTCGTTCGCAGGGTCTATATCAAGGAAAGATATGGTCTTCTCTGTCTCATTTACTATATATGCGGCCGCTTTATGCGCTGCGATATCACAAAACAAACACATAATCATTCTCCCCCATATATCATCCTCACAAATCCCGATTTGATTAAATCTTTTACACGCCCAAAAGCGCCTGGTCAAACGCGAACAGCGCTTCGTTGATCTCGAACACGTTGTAGTTGCCGTGCTCGATGAAATACTCGATAATGATGTCGAACTTGTTGCTATGAGAAAGCGCAAACCCCGCTTTCATCAGCAGTTCCTTCGTTTCCGCCAGCGGCAGCTCCAGCGCGATCGCAAACGCGAGCGCCGTCGTCTTGCTCGGGCGATACAGCCGGTCGCCGCGGATTTTGGAGAACAGCTTGCGGTCGATGTTCGCTTTCTTGTAGCACTCGGCGTCGGTCATGCCCTTTTCGTCGATTTTGCGCAGCAGCATCTCCGAAAAGCTCTCGTCCATTTTTCTGAGCGCGTCGGTCAGCGAGGTCGCCGCCTCTTGCGGAACAGCACGCACCGCGCCGAGGGCTTCAAACACAGCGGGCTTGGCGCGGCGTTTCGACCTGAACGATTCGCAGACCCTCTCCTCCGTCGCATAAACGGTCGGAGCGATCGGCTCAAAGTGCGCTTCGATGTAGGCGGCGACAGCGGCCAGCCGCGCCGCGCGATCGGGCTTGTTCGATTGAAACCGCATACGCTTCCCCTCTTTATGTATCCAGAATCGGCAGGATCACACGCCACGCCTCGGCAAGCCGCTCCATCGAAAACGCGGCGTTGGCGGGACTGGTGGACGGCAGCCGGATCGCTTCGATGCCGGTCGCCGGAAAAAGATGCCGCATGTACATGGTATACGACAGCGCCCCGTTGCACGCGATGTGCGCGACCCAGCTGCCATGCAAAATCCCCGACAAGTCATTCGGCTTTACGTCCTTCACCGAACTGTCGGAGGCGCCGACGATGGTACAGGACGCGATCGAGTCCCACAGCGCAATGTGATGCGAGAGCGCGAGCGTCGCTTTCTCCTCCACCGACTGCGGCGGCGCTTCATCCAGCAGCCGCGCCAGCAGCGGCCAAAATCGGTTTTGCGGGTGACCGTAAAAAAACCGCGCCTCGCGCGATTTAGGCGAGGGAAACGAGCCGAGAATCAGCAGGCGGCTGTCCTCGTTATAAAGCGGCGGGATCGGATGAACCAGGGCTTGCGGCTTTGTTTTCATTGTTAAGCCTTCTCCCTTTACAGCCGAGCCACGAACACGTCGTAGGTGTGCTGCGGCGCGCCGTACTCATCCGTCACCTCAAGGGCGGCGGACATCGGCTCGGTTTCGGTGATTTTCACCGTCCAGCCGTCGTGCAGCGCGACGCCGTCCGCCGAATAGTAAAACCCGTTCGTGTCGATCGCGCGCAACAGATACGCTCCGTCGTCCCCCGCCTCGCACAGTGAAGTCGAGCGGCTCTCGCCGGTTTTCACCTGCGCCGCGGTCGCGATGCCCCACACGGTGGTTTTGCGGTTGGCCTGCGTATCCGGCAGAAGCCATACGTCCGCGTCGGTCACGCCGTTTATCACCATCACCGTTCCGACCGTCGCACTTTCCATGTTATTCCTCTCCGTCTCGCAGCCGCATAACAGCAGC
>JAFYDS010000167.1 GCA_017544665.1 Clostridia bacterium
CGCGACCCGCGCTGGGGCCGCGGACAGGAGACCTGCGGCGAAGACCCGTTTCTGACGTCGCTGATTGCAAAGGCCTACATTCAGGGGTTGCAGGGCGACGGTGAATTCTTCAAAGCCACCGCCTGCGCCAAGCACTTTGCCGGGCACTCCGGTCCCGAGGGCAAGCGCCACGGCTTCAACGCCGAGATTTCAAAAAAAGACATGGCGGAGACCTATCTCCCCGCATTCCAAAAGGCGGTCGAAGCCGGCGTCGCGGGCGTCATGGGTGCTTATAACCGCACGAACGGCGAGCCCTGCTGCGCCAGCCCGACACTGATGGGAATTTTGCGCAAGCAGTGGGGCTTCGAGGGCTACTTTGTTTCCGACTGCGGCGCGATCGCCGACATCTGCAACGGACATCACGTGGTGGATTCCTTGAAAGAGGCGGCTGCGCTGGCGCTGAAAGCGGGTTGCGAGCTCAACTGCGGCGACGCCTACCGCGCGCTGAATGAGGCGTATGAAGAAGATCTCGTCACCGACGAGGAGATTACCGCGGCGGCGGAGCGGCTGTACACGATCCGCGCGAAGCTCGGTGAGTTCGAGGAACGCCGTCCCTTCGCCGACATCCCGCTCTCTGCGGTGTCGAGCAAAGAACACAAAGCGCTGAGCCTGCGGATGGCGGAAGAGTCCATCGTGCTGCTCGAAAACAAGAACGGTTATCTGCCGCTCGATCTGAGCAAACCGCAAAGGATCGCCGTGGTGGGACCGAACGCTATGTCCCGCACGGTGCTCGAAGGCAACTATCACGGTCACGCGGATGAGTATATCACCGTGGCGGACGGCATCCGCCGGGCATTCCCGCAATCGGAGATCCTCGTGGCGGATGGCTGCGCGGTGTTCGAGGGCCCCTACTGGGACGGCTTCAACGATCTGCAGAGCGAAGGCGCCGCGGCGGCGTCCGAAGCGGACCTGACCGTATTGTGCCTCGGCCTGGACCGGAACATCGAAGGGGAGGAGTTGGGCTTCAGTAACGACTTCACCGCGCACGGCGACCGCAAGACGATGCGGTTGCCCGCCTGCCAGATACAGCTGGCGGAAGCGGTCTGCGACGTCTGCGAAAACGTGATCGTCGTGGTGCTGTGCGGTTCCTGCGCCGACCTCGGCGACAAGGTGCGCGCGCACGCGAAAGCGGTGCTGCACGGCTGGTATCCCGGTACCCTCGGCGGTCTGGCGATCGCCAATGTGCTGTCCGGCAAAGCGAACCCGAGTGGCCGGCTGCCGATCACGTTCTACCGCGATTGCAACACGCTGCCCCCGATGGAAAACTACGACATGACAGGGCGCACCTACCGCTATCTGCGCGAAACGCCGCTGTACCCCTTCGGCTACGGGCTGAGTTATACGACGTTCGCCTACGGCGCGCCGCAGCTGTTTTCCAAGGCAGAAGACAAGCTGACGGTGTCCGTGACCGTCACGAACACCGGCGCGTTTGCCGGGCGGGAAGTCGTGCAGTGCTACGCAAAATACTTCGACAGCCGCACCGCAACGCCAAACTGTCAGCTTTGCGCGGTCGGATCGGTCTTTTTGCAGCCCGGCGAAGCGAAGGACGTCACTTTGACGGTCGATCCGTTCTGGCTGCAGGCGGTGCTTCCGGACGGCACGCGGACGTGCCCCGACGGCGGCGTCACGCTGTTTGTCGGCGGCGGACAGCCCGCGCCTGACGCGGCGGGGATTTTGCTTTCGTGACAATTCCAAAAAGAAAAACAAAAAATAGACTGGAAATATTCACAATTTAGGTTTATAATATACTTGGATTCGTTCCGTCCCGCTGAAGCGGGACACAAGATGGAAGGTGAACAACATGTTTCATAAGGCATTGAGCCGCGCCGCGATGCGCATCATGGTGCTCAAGGGCAACGCCAGTCTGCGCTCCCTTGAAAAATCCTCGCTTGCGCCGATGGAAGAGAACCTGGCTTTGCTCAAAAAGATCATTCGCGAGAACAAAGACACAGAATTCGGCAAAAAATATCATTTCGACGAGATCGAAACCATCGACGATTTCAAGCGTCTGGTGCCGCCTTCTGTCTATGACGATTACGCGCAGGACATGGAGCGCGTCAAGGCCGGTGAAGAGAACGTCTTTACCGCGTCGAAGATTCTCGGCTTTTCGCGCACGTCCGGCTCCTCCGGTATGCCGAAATATATTCCCGCCACGGTTCCTTCGCTGCAGGCCTATGTGAAATACACCTGGACCCGCGCGCTGGCGCTGGGCGCCAAAGCGTTAAAAGAACAGGGCAAATCCTATCATCCCGGCCGCGGCGTCTTCCTGTCCCCGGCAACCAACGAGCTGCTGCCGAACGGGATGCCGTGCAGCAATATCGCCGAGATCGGCGCCCGCGAATACGGCACGTTCTATCCGTACATTCTGACGGTGCCCAACCGGAACCTGTTCGATATGCACGACGGCGATTACATCTATAACATCTACCGCTTCGCGCTTGCCGACGAAGACGTGACCTTCATCTTCTCGGTCTTCTTCAGCATCAACGTCAGCCAGATGAGCTATCTGCGCGAAAACTGGGAACTGATCGTTGACGACATTGAAAAAGGCACGATTAACGAAACGGTCGACCTGAAGCCTGAAGTGCGTGAAACACTATCCAAGCTGATTCGCCCCATGCCGGAACGCGCCGCCTATCTGCGCAAGCAGTTCCAGCAGGGCTTTGACGAAACGCTGTTCAAGCGCTTATGGCCGCACATGACCGTGCTTTGCAGCATCGGCAACGCGTCGTTCAAGCCGGCGGCGGATTACATCCGGCAGTTCTCGAAAGGTATTCCCTTCGATTTTTCGATCTACGGCGCTTCCGAAGCGCTTATCGGCGCCTGCTATGAGTTGGAGAACACCGATATGCAGCTTCTCACCGACAGCTGCTTCTACGAGTTCGTGCCGGAGGATGCGTTCGACAACGAGGAGAAAGACGGTCTGCAGACGCTGACGCTCGACCAGCTGGAGCAGGGTAAGAAGTATGAAATTCTGATCACGACACAGGCCGGTCTCTACCGCTACCATCTGAAAGACGTGATCGAGGTCAAAGGCTTCCGCAACAAGTGCCCGCTCATCTCCTTCGTCTACCGCAAGGGACAGCTGTTCAATGTGGCGGGTGAAAAGTTCAGCGAAGAGGACGCGCGCAACACCATTGAGCGGCTGGAAGAGGTCCACGGCATCAAAGTGGACCACTGGCTGTTCTATCAGGACGACAGCGTGGTGCCAAACCGCTACGCCCTTGCCGTGGAATGCGACGCAGACCTCGACTGGGATGCCTGCATCGACGAGTTGGAAGAGTATATGGGCTATTACAACAAACGCTATCCGTCGCAGCGGGCAAAGTGCTTCATCAGCCGCATGATCGTGCGGCAGCAGCAGCCGGGCACACATGACGCCTGGGCGCAGCTGTGTATCTCCCGCGGCGCATCGGCCGCCCAGATCAAACCCGTCCACACGCTGGACACCCAGGAAAAACGTGATTTCTTCCTGCAAAGGATGAATGATAAAGAAACACAAACCATACAATAAGGAGGATCATCATGAAGAAACAAATCAGAAACACACTTGCGGTGGCGCTTTCGCTGCTCTTCGTCTTCACCTGCTTCGCACTGCCTGTCAGCGCGGCGCTGCCTGATTACAGTGCGGACGGCGGCTATCTCGCCATCGGCGACAGCATCGGCCGCGGCTGCGGCGCGGACGGCTCCTACATTTACAAGGACGGCAGCCCGACAAACAGTAACAAGCCCGGCGGTCAGTATGACCAGTACGAGTTCCGCAACGTGGAAGGCGCCTATACGACGCTGATCGCGGAAGAGCTCAACTGCAAAATGCCGGACGAGATGACGGATCAGGACGCGACCTTCTGGCCGCTTTGCTATCCGGGTCTGACCACGGCGATGGTGCTCGACGTCATGGGCGTGGACGACTACTATGAAGACAAGGACCTGAACTATCCGTATTACGACGACGTGCTGGAATACTTCGGCTATGACGATTCGTTCGACGGTGTCAGACCGGAGCACTCCAAGGATGCGGTCATCGCCGAAAAAGGCGCTATCGGCAAATGCGGCAGCGTCAAGGACCTTGTGGAAAAAGCGTCTTTGATCACGGTCGAAATCGGTATGTGCGACGTGTTCTACCGCACCTATCGTATCTGCTCCAACGGCGGTATGCTCTCTGAGAACGCGGAATTTGACCTGAGCAGCCCGGAAGCGATTGCCACCCTCGTGGCAACTGCCAGCTCCCAGATGTATCAGGGCTACACCCATTGGAAAGTCTATTATCCGTTTATCATCGACACGCTGCTTAAGTGGAATCCGGACGCGACGATCGTGATGGTCGGCTCGTTCAACCTCGTGAATGAATTGACCATTTCCGAGAAGATCCCCGTAGCGCTCGGCTCTCTGTTCTCCTCGTTCACCGATATGATGAACAAGCAGTATAAGGAATGGTACAAGAAATATGACGGCAAAGTCCTGTATGCCGACATCAGCAATACGGAACCGAAAGCCGCTGAAGAAGACTGGTCCCTGATGGGCGAATTCATGGATAACACCTTCGCCGGTACGCATCCGAGCCAGGCGGGTTACAATTACATCACCCGTCAGATCCTCGACGTGCTGGAAGGCGACAAGGAGCCCACAACGGATATCATCGTCGATATCGGCAGATACGACAAGGTCGATTACGTCTTTGTGGACGGCAAACAGATTACCGACTACACCATTGACAACTACAAGCTGACGATTCCGTACAGCGGCACAGGCGCGAAGAACCTGACCATCGGTATCAAAGGAGAGGACGGCGCCATTGCCGTACAGACCTATGTCCTGAGTTATTCCGCCGGCAGCTATAACGCCAACCGCGTCTATGGTACCAGCGATATTGAAAAGTCCAGCAAGCCCATCCTCGACCTGTTGAAATCGCTGTTCCAGAAGATCATCGACTTCTTTAAGGGTCTGTTCGGATAAGTTAAACCCAACTGAAAAACGCTCCGGTTCCCGGAGCGTTTTTTTGTTGTTGCAGGGGAGGGACGAAAGGCATCATTAGTTCACAGAAAGTTTACAAAAAAACGGCGTATTTTCTGCGCTTTTGCCTGTCCAATTGCGCGCGAAAAATGGTATAATAAACAAAATTGGCGGTCTCTTTCCTTTTAACAAAGAGAACCGAAAAAAGAGGAAGCAAAGGAGCAATCATTATGAGCTTTTCTGAAATCAAACAATGGATCGTCGGTATCATCGCAGGCCTGTTTTCGGTGCTGTTTCTTGTGCTGCCGCTCGACGGCATCCAGCAGGCGACGGGCCGGATCACCAAAGAGCTGCCGACAACGCCGGACGACTTTCTGCCCACTGTGCGTCTGGTCATCTTTACCGATACGCATAACCACAACGACCGCGTGGCGGACGGAATCGACACGGCGTACGCCCTGTTTGACAACGCCGAACCCTATGCGGGCGTAGATGGCTTCTTCTGCCTCGGCGATTTCTCTTCGATCGGCGAAGAGGGTGCTTACGCCAACTTCGTGCAGACGCTGAAAGAGCACGTCCGTCCCGAAACGCCGGTCGTGTCGATCCACGGCAATCATGAGTTCAAGAACGACAACTACCGCGAGTACTTTATCAAACACTTCGGCTATGATCCGGACACCGTGACCGAGATCAACGGCTTTTCGTGTATCGCCTTCTCCGGCGAACGCGGTCTGACCGAATGGACCTTTACGACGAACAGCCTGAAATGGCTCTCTTCCTCTATCAAGGAGGCGGAGGCGAAGCGGACCGACGGCCGCGCGATCTTCGTGTTCCAGCATCCGCATCCGTGGGGCACGGTCTACGGCAGCACCGTCTGGGGCGACCCGCAGCTCAATCCCATACTCACCGGACACACCGCAGTCGTGGACTTCTCCGGACACTCCCATTTCCCGATGAATGACCCGCGCTCGATCAACCAGTCGACCTTCACTGCCGTCGGCTGCGGCGCGATGGAATACTATGAGCTCGACAATAACTGCATCCCCGGCCAGCACCCGGACGGCTACGACCCCGCCGACAATATCTGCGTTGTTGAAGCGGACAACGACGGCAGCGTGCGCATCCGCGGCTACGATCTGCTGTCTGACACGTATTTCTGCGATTACTATATCGACAACGTGAACGACGTTTCCACCTACGCCTATACCTACAACAACCTGATGCTGCACGACAAGGCGCCGGTCTTCCCCGCCGACGCGGCGGCCACCGCTTATCAGAATGACAGCGGCGAATGGATCCTTTCCTTCACCGAGGCTGAAGCGGCCGAGGGCTACATCGTCCACGAATACAACGTCTCGATCTTTGACGAAAAGGGTCTGCTGATCTATCACGAGAACCTGATCAACGATTACTTTGTGATCGACGACAGCACGACTGCCGATTTCCGCATCGGCTCGGACACGCTTGAAAGCGGCAAAAATTACACGCTGCTCGTCCGCGCCGAAAGCGCGTACCATAAGCTTTCCAAAACGATCAAGCTGAACTTCACCGCGCAGTAAGAAGCGCGGCAGACAAATAAACGATTTCGCTTTTTGAAAGGATGAATGATGATGGTATCCAGACAGGAACTTAAAAGAAGAGCGAAGCTGCAGCTCGGCGGCGGAATCTTCACAAGCAGGTGGCTCATGGCGCTGGTCGTGTGCCTTGTGCAGGAACTGCTGCTCTCGGTTGGCAGTATTCCGGGCGCGATCACGAACGGCATCCAGATCTTCCGGTCGTCAGGCAGTATTCTGGAAGCGCTGTCCGGCTCCGGTGCAGTGGACGCGTCCTCGGTGTCGATCAGCATTACGCCGCTTTCCGGCCTCGGCACGATCGTCTGGCTGCTCTTGGCCGGTCCGATCACCTACGGGCTCAGTAAAATGTTCCTCAAGCAGGCGCGCGACAACCAGGACATGGTCTTCGCCGACCTGTTCAGCGGCTTCAAGGAGGACTTCGGCGGCACCTTCCTCATCAACCTGATGATCACGATCTTCGCGTTTTTGTGGAGTCTGCTGTTCGTGATCCCGGGCATCGTCAAAGCCTACGCCTATTCACAGGCGTATTATATCAAAGCTGACCATCCGGACTATGACTGGAGGGCCTGCATCAACGAAAGCAAACGGCTGATGAACGGGCACAAGGGCGAGTTGTTCGTCCTCGATCTGAGCTTTATCGGCTGGTACATCGTCGGCGCGCTCTGCCTCGGCGTCGGTACCCTCTGGGTCACCCCGTATTATCAGGCGGCGCACGCGCACTTCTATCAGACGCTTGCCTATGCCGCTCCCGAAGCGCCCACAGGCTGGCAGCCGGCTGAATAAATACGAAACGTCACTTGAGCAACGGAAAGGAGCGATGCGTTTTGCAGTATTATCTTGCCATCGACATCGGGGCGTCCTCCGGGCGGCACATCCTCGGCAGTGTCGTGAACGGAACCGTCCAATTAGAGGAGATCTACCGTTTTGACAACGGGATCCAGGAGGAAAACGGCACGCTGGTCTGGGACATCGACCATCTGGTCAAAGAGGTCAAAGCCGGTATCGCGCAGTGCAAAGTCCTCGGGAAGCTCCCGTCCTCTGTTGCAATCGACACGTGGGGTGTGGACTATGTGCTCCTCGACGCGGACAAACGGGAAATATTGCCCGCCGTCGCCTACCGCGACGGGCGCACCGCCGCCGCGCAGGAGAAGGTGCACGCAATCCTTTCGCCGGACACGCTCTACGCGCGCACCGGGATCCAGAAGCAAAGTTTCAACACAATCTACCAGCTGTTCTGTGACAAGGAAAGCGGCAAGCTGCAGAAGGCGGCGCATTTTATGATGATGCCCGATTATCTCTCGTTCAAGCTGACCGGTGTGATCCAAAACGAATACACCAACGCGACGACGAGCGGCCTTGTGAACGCCGAAGCGAAGACGTGGGACGAGGATATCCTCGCGGCGCTCGAATTGCCGGAAGCGCTGTTCTTGCCGCTGTCTCTGCCCGGCGCTGTTGTCGGCGGTTTTACCGAAGCGGTTCAGGCCGAGGTCGGCTTCAATGCGACGGTACTGCACGCGCCGTCGCACGATACGGCGTCCGCCGTCGCCGCCTGTCCGGTGGATGACGCCAGCGTCTATCTTTCCTCCGGTACCTGGTCGCTGATCGGGACGGAAAACGCCCGCCCGATTCTTTCCAAAGCGGCGCAGAACGCCAACTTCACCAACGAGGGCGGCGTGGAATACCGCTTCCGCTTCCTCAAAAACATCATGGGCATGTGGCTGTTCCAGAACATCCGCAAGGAGCTCGGCAAGCAATACACGTACGACGAAATGATGGAGATGGCGAAGGGCAGCGATTACCGCGGCTGTTTCGACTGCAACGATCCGACCCTGACCGCGCCCGAAAGTATGCTGGGAGCGATCCGCGCGCTGCTCGGCGACGAGAACCTGCCGCTGCCCGACGTGCTGTCGGCGGTGTACCACTCCCTCGCGCGGTCCTACCAGATCGCCGTGGAGGCGATGGAAGCGCTGAGCCGGAAGGCGATCGACCGCATCCTGATCGTCGGCGGCGGGAGCAAGGACCGCTACCTCAACGAACTGACCGCGCGAACGACCGGCAAACGCGTCGTGACCGGGCTGCCTGAAGCGACCGCGCTGGGCAACCTGCTGGCGCAGATCATGCAGGGAAAAACGATCTCTCTGCAGCAAGCGAGAGAGTTAGTCAAACAATCTTTCCCGTTAAAGGAGACGACAATATGAGCAGATTTGATGAAGCAAAAAAAATGTACGCATCTCTTGGCGTCGACGCCGAAGCGGCGATCGAGCAGCTGAAGGACGTTTGTATCTCCGTCCACTGCTGGCAGGGCGACGACGTCGGCGGCTTTGACAGCCCAGAAGCGCTCTCCGGCGGGATCCAGACCACCGGAAACTACCCCGGCAAGGCGCGGACGCCCGCGGAGCTGATGGCGGATATTGACAAGGCGTTTTCGCTGATGCCCGGCAAAAAGAAGCTGAACCTCCACGCTTGCTACGCGATCTTCGACGGCGCGCCCGCCGGCAGAGATCAGCTCGAGCCGAAGCATTTCAAAGCGTGGGTCGATTACGCCAAAGCGCGAAACCTCGGGATCGATTTCAACCCGACCTTTTTTGCACACCCGATGGTCAAGGACAATCTGACGCTGTCGTCGCCCGACGAGACGGTTCGCCGCTACTGGGTCGAACACGGCAAGGCGTGCATCCGCATCAGCGAATACTTTGCCGAAGAGACCGGCGTGCCGTGCGTGATGAACATCTGGATCCCCGACGGCTACAAGGACATCCCTGCCGACCGGCTCGGTCCGCGCGCGCGCTTCAGGAAAAGTCTCGACGAGATATTGTCGATCCCCTATGACAAGACGAAGGTCTATGTCACGCTCGAAAGCAAGGTGTTCGGCATCGGCCTTGAAAGCTACACGGTCGGCTCCGCGGAGTTCTGCCTGAGCTATTCCACCAAGGCGGGCATCACGCCGCTGATGGACAACGGCCACTATCATCCGACCGAGGTCGTCAGCGACAAGATCTCTTCTCTGCTGCTCTTCAACGAGAAGATCGCCCTGCACGTCACCCGTCCCGTCCGCTGGGACTCTGACCATGTGGTGCTCTTCGACGACGAGACGAAAGAGATCGCAAAAGAGATCGTCCGCAACAACGCGCTGCAGCGCGTGTTCATCGCGACGGACTATTTCGACGCGTCGATCAACCGGATCTCCGCGTGGGTCACGGGCGTGCGCAACGTCCAGAAGGCGCTGCTGTTCGCGCTGCTGCAGCCGAACGACAAACTCAAAGCGCTGCAGGACAGTGCCGACATGACCGCCCTGATGGTGCTGCAGGAAGAGATGAAGACCGCGCCGTTCGGCGACGTGTGGGACGAATATCTTCGCCGCGAGAACGTCCCGGCGGATTACCTGAGCGCCGTACAGGACTATGAAAAGAAAGTGTTGGTGAACCGCGTATGAAAAACATTTTTGACGCGCCGTTTTTGAAAGAATTCTGCGCGACGACAAAGAATATGTACCGCCTCGGCTGGGACGAGCGCAACGGCGGCAATATCAGCGTTATGCTCGATGAAAAAGAGGTCGGGGAGTATCTCGATCTGAACCACGTCATCCGCACGATCCCGACCGGCTTTGACGCGAAGCCCCTGATCGGCAAGCTCTTCATGGTCACCGGCACGGGCAAATATTTCAAAAACGTAAAGCACGACCCGGAAACGAACCTCGGCATCATCCGCATCGCCGCCGACGGCACGACCGCGGAGCTGCTTTGGGGCTATAAGGACGGCGGCAAGTTCACGAGCGAACTGCCGGCGCATCTGATGAGCCACATGGCGCGGCTTTCCGTCGATCCGCAGAACCGCATCGTCATGCACTGCCACCCGACCTACACACTGGCGATGAATTACGTGCATGAGCTCGATGAAAAGAAGTTCACCCACACGCTGTGGGAAATGTGCACCGAATGTATCGTCGTCTTCCCAGACGGGATCGGCGTACTGCCGTGGATGCTCTGCGGCACAAATGAGATCGGTGAAGCGACCGCCGCGAAGATGAAGGAGTTCCGCCTCGTCGTCTGGGGCATGCACGGCATCTACGGCGTCGGGAAAGACCTCGACGAAACCTTCGGTCTGATCGAGACCGTCGAAAAGGCGGCGCAGATCTATATGCTGACGGCGCATCTGCCGCGGATCAACACGATCAAAGACGATGAACTGCAAACGCTCGCCGAAGCCTTCGGCGTCAACTATCGCAAAGACTTTTTGAATCTGTAAGAGGGAAAGAGGTGCCGGGATGAATCCGATTTTCAACGCAACCTGGATCAAAGCAAAACGCAGCCGGAAAGACGCCGTTACCCTGTTTTCGCGCAGCTTTACGCCGATAAAGGAAGTCGCCTCGGCGACTCTGTCGGTCACCGCGCGCGGCGTGTTTGTCGCGACGCTGAACGGCAGCCGGATCGGCGAAGACATTCTTGCGCCTGGCTGGACGGTCTATCAGAAGCGCCACCAGTATCTGACCTACGACGTCACGCCGCTGCTGCAAAGCGGCGAGAACGACCTTGCGGTCGGCGTCGGCAAAGGCTGGTTTTTCCATAAGATTCCGGAGGTCAGAGCAAAAGACCTCAAGATCGACGAAGCGGCACTGATCTGCGCGCTGACCCTTTGCTATGCGGACGGAAGCAAGGATGTGATCTACTCCGACGAAAGCTGGCAGACCGCCCGCAGCAACGTCGTTTACAACGATATTTACAACGGCGAAACGATCGACCTTTCCGCGCGCAAGGGCGCAGCCAGCCCCGCTGTCGCGGTCGTTTATCCGAAGAATATTCTGATCCCCGCGGAAGGGGAGCGCATTCTGGAACAGGAGCGCATTGTCGGCCAAAAGCTGATTGTCACGCCGAAGGGAGAACAGGTGATCGATTTCGGGCAGGAAGTGACCGGCTATGTTGAATTCTCCGCCGACGTCCCGAAGGGCGTCGCCGTCACGCTGCAGCACTTTGAAATGCTCGACCGCGACGGCAATGTCTATCTCGAAAATCTCCGCTCTGCGAAGGAGCAGTTCAAGGTCGTTTCCGCCGGCAAGCCCTTTACTGTGAAGCCGGCCTACACGTTTTACGGCTTCCGCTATATTCAGGTCACCGGGCTCGATGACGTTGACCCGGCGGACTTCACCGCCATCGTCGTCCATTCCGATATGAAGCGGACGGGCGAGTTCTCCTGCGCGAACGACCTGCTCAATCAGTTTGCCCATAACGTCCTCTGGGGACAGAAGGGCAACTTCCTCGATGTGCCGACCGACTGCCCGCAGCGCGACGAGCGCATGGGCTGGACCGGCGACGCCGAAATGTTCAGCCGCACCGCCGCGATCAACTACGACGTGCGCAAATTCTTCGACAAATGGTACAACGATATCGCCGCCGATCAGCACGACGACGGGCTGATTCCCCATGTGGTGCCGAACGTACACCGCTTCATCGGCAACAACGCCGGCTCGCCCGCGTGGGACGACGTGGCGACGGTTCTGCCGTGGGAGCTCTATATGGCGTACGGCGACAGGGACCGTTTGCGCCGCCACTTCCCGACGATGAAAAAATACGTCGACGGTATGATTGCAAAATGCCGCGACAGGAACGCCCCGGCAGACAAGGAATTCGCCCGCCCGTGGACGACCGAGGGCTACGGCGACTGGCTGAGCCTCGAGGACCTGAGCCGCGAACACGGCGTCGGCGAGACCGACCGCAGTCTGATCGCGACGGCGTATCTCTGCTACGGTCTGCAGCGGATCATCAAGGCGAGCCGGATCCTCGGCTGTGACTGCGGCTGGTACGAATATGTGCTGGAAAAGGTGACAGCCTTCTTCCGCAGCGAATATATGGAAGACGGCAGGATGAAGCAGGATCTGCAGACGGCGATAGTGCTCGCGCTGGTCTTCCATCTGACCGACGACCCCGAGAAGACCGGCAAACAGCTCGCGGACAACGTCCGCAAACTTGGACGGCTGACGACGGGCTTCATCGGCGCGACGCATCTGCTGGACGCGCTGACGATGATCGGCGAAGACAAGCTCGCGGTCGATCTGCTGCTGCGCACGGAGTACCCCTCGTGGCTCTACGCCGTGACGATGGGCGCGACCACCGTCTGGGAGCGTTGGAACGGGATGTATCCCGACGGTCGTTTCGCAACGCCGGGGATGAACTCCTTCAACCACTACGCCTACGGCAGCGTCTTTTCGTGGATGTTCCGCCGCCTGGCCGGTATCGCGCCGGTCGAGGACGCCCCGGGCTACGCGGAGATCCGCTTTGCGCCCGCGCCGGACGACCGGATCCCGTGGGTGAAGGCCTCGCTGAAAACAGACTACGGCACGATCAAATCCGCTTATGAAAAGACCGCGGACGGCTGGCAGTTCACCTTCACGGTGCCCGCCGGCTGCAAAGCGACCGCCGACCTGTTCGGCAAACAGTACCCGCTGCAGAAAGGGAAGAACGTCATTACCGTTGGCTGATTCCCGGCAGCACCACAAAGAAGAAAGCAGATGATAGCATGACCTACTATATCGGCCTCGACCTCGGCACCTCCGCGACCAAGCTGCTCTTGCTCGGCGCGGACGGCGCCATTCTGAAAAGCGTGACGAAAGCCTATCCGATCTCGCGTCCGCAGCCCCACTGGAGTGAGCAGGACCCGGCAGACTGGTGGAACGCTGCGCAGGACGGTATCCGCGACCTGCTCGACGGGATTGACCCCGCCGCTGTCAAAGGCATCGGCGTCGGCGGACAGATGCACGGGCTCGTGATGCTCGACGAAAACGACGCGGTGCTGCGTCCGGCGATCCTTTGGAATGATACGCGGACGGGCAAACAGACCGACGGGCTGAACCATGACTTCGGCAAAGAAAAGCTGCACGAACTGACCGGCAACATCGCCTTTGCGGGCTTCACTGCGCCGAAGATCCTTTGGGTGCGCGAAAACGAACCCGATCTGTTCGCGCGCTGCAAAAAGATCTGTCTGCCGAAGGATTACATCAACTATAAGCTGACCGGCGTCTTCGCGACCGACGTCAGCGACGCGTCGGGGACGCTCTATTTCGACGTGGAACACCGTATTTGGTCGAAGCCGATGCTCGACTTGCTCGGCATCGACGAAAGCTATCTGCCCGCCGTCTTTGAAAGCGGCGACGCGATTGGCAAAACGACCCTCTTCGGAATGGACGCCGCAGTCGTGGCAGGCGCCGGCGACAACGCCGCTGCGGCCATCGGCACCGACACGGTGCGCACCGGGCAGTGCAACATCTCGCTCGGGACAAGCGGCACGGTGTTTCTGCCGACGGATCACTTTGTGAAGACGGAGAATCCCGCGCTGCACTCGTTCTGCCACGCCAACGGCAAGTGGCACCTGATGGGATGCATCCTTTCTGCGGCAAGCTGCAACCAATGGCTCAACGAGACCGTTTTGCAAAGCGGCTACAGGCTCGGCAGGGGCGACCCGAAGACACAGCTTTATTTCATGCCGTACCTCTCGGGCGAACGCTGTCCGCATAACGACGCGGACGTCAAGGGCGCATTCCTCGGGCTGACCCACAGCACTTCGCGCGAAGACCTCCAGCAGGCAGTGCTCGAGGGCGTCTCGTTCGCGATCCGCGACTGTATCGAACTGTGTCCGGACCCGGTCCGCGCCGCGACTGTCTGCGGCGGCGGGACAAAGAGCGACGCGTGGATGGAGATTCTGTCGAACGTGCTCGGCATCGAGCTGCAGATCATCGACAACGAAGGTCCCGCACTGGGTGGGGCGCTGCTGGCGGCAGGCAAATCGCTCGCCCCGCAGATCAAGGCTGTCGTGCGCCCGGACGCGGCGCTGACGGCGCTCTATGATGAAAAATACAAAAAGTACCGCGCCCTCTATCCGATGGTGAAAGACTTCTATCGGGAGCAGGGCTGACTGCCAGCAAAAAGGCGAACCGTGCGGAGGATGGATGTATGAAACAATATGACGTTGCGGCCTACGTGTGGCCGTCCTATACCGGCAAAGAACCCCGTGCCCGTCAGTTCTGGGAGCAGGGGATCGGCGAATGGCAGTCGGTGCTGAGCGCCGAAGCGCGTGTGGAGGGGCAAATCCTCCCGCGTAAGCCGCTTTGGGGCACGGTGGACGAAGCCGATCCCAAGGTGATGGAATTCCAGATCAAAGAGGCGCTGCGTCACGGCGTCAACGTCTTCATCTACGACTGGTACTGGTACGATCGGCGCCCGTTTTTGGAACAGTGTCTGGACGATGGCTTTCTCGGCGCGCCGAACAACGAAGAAATGCAGTTTTATCTCATGTGGGCCAACCACGACGCGGGCTATACCTGGGACAAGCGGCAATCTGGTCTGGACGAGATTATCTGGTACGGTTCACAGCCGCGCGAAGAATTCGACCGGATCTGCCGCCGCGTGATCGACCTTTATTTCGGCCGCCCGAATTACTATAAAATCGACGGCTGCCCGGTGTTCATGATCTATGAGATGTCCAACCTTGTGCGCGGCCTCGGCGGCATCGACAAGACGCGGGAAGCGCTCGATCATTTCCGCGCGATCACAAAGCAAGCTGGCTTTCCCGGCTTACATCTGCAGGCCACGATCTACGCCGAACACGCGGTCAACGTCAGCGGCGTTGACAGTGCGCGGGAGGGCTCCACGAAGGATCTGGTGGAGATGCTCGGCTTCGATTCTGTGACGCACTATCAGTTCTGCCACTTTGTCGACTGCAACCGCGACTATCTCGACATCCTGCCCGATGTGCAGAACGAATGGGACCGCATCCGCCAGGAGTACAAGGTGCCCTATTATCCGCACATGTCGATCGGCTGGGACAACAACCCGCGCCACCGGTTCCTGACGTGGCCGATCATGAGAAACAACACGCCCGAAAACTTCAAAAAGGGTCTTTTGATGGCGAAGGATTTCGCCGACCGTTATAACGACGTGCCGCTCGTCACGATCAATTCGTGGAACGAGTGGACGGAGATGAGTTACCTGGAACCGGACGACGTCTATGGCTACGGCTATCTCGAAGCGGTGCGGGACGTGTTTTGCGATTTGAAGTGATACAATCAAGAACAGGGAGGAAAAGAAGATGCTTTTGAAATCTGTTACGCTGCGTGTCGTTGCAACGATGATCGCCCTTGTGATGCTGCTTGCGGTCGGCTTCAGCAAGGCGGAGAAATACGACGTGCGCGACCCGGGAAACTGCCGTCTGCATTTTTCGGTATTGTCAGACGCCCATATCGAGGGCAACAACTTTATGCGCTATAAGGTCTATGCGCGGTCTCTGCAGAATCTCAAGAAGAATCAGAGCGGCAACGCTGCCATCGTCTTTCTCGGCGACAACACCATGAACGGGCAGCATATCGAAAACATGCTGTTCCACGGCACGGCGTCGCTGCTGCTGCGGGGAGAGACCGTGCTGCCCGTGATGGGCAACCACGACATCGGCAACGGGAACGGCGATTATGAAAAGCTGCAGAACCGCTGGTTCGATTATACCGAAGCCTTCTTCGGCAAAAAGCTCGAGCATCCGTACTACTATGAGGTGATCGACGGCTATTACTTCATCGTACTCGGTCCCGAGGCGCAGGAGGTCTATGATCTGGTGATGAGCGACGCGCAGTTTGCCTGGCTGGAGGACGTTTTGTCCAAGGCGGCGCAAAGCGGCAAGCCCGCGTTTGTCTTCTCCCATTTCCCGACGGACGACGCATCGGACGAAACCGGCAAAAGCACCGACCGACTGATGGATATGCTCAAAGCGTACAACGAAACGAACGACCTGTTCTGCTTCGTCGGTCACACCCATATGCCGCTGTATCTGTTCTGGTCGTTCCATACGTCCGACGGGTTCCCCGAAACCTATCTGCCGCGGCTGACGTCGCTCGGCGGTGAAAAGGACAACGAAGTGAACGACAACACCGGCGTTGGGATCGAAGTGGAGCTGTATGACGACGAGATCATGATCCGCGGCAGAGACTTCTACCGCGGCGAATGGAAATACGACGATTTTGACGAGGCCATGTGCGAAGTGACCTATCCGCTCAAAAACGCGCTGAACGCGGCGCAGTAAACCCAAAGTTTTTACATTGAACAACCCTACCATCACCGGAAACGGAGAGGAGAAAACAACATGAAGAAATCTGTGAAAATCCTGCTCGTTGTGCTCGCCTGTGTGCTCGTGATTGGCGGCACCGTCGGTGGCTATATCGGCTACACCCATACCTATCATCCGAGCAAATGGCTCGTCGAAGGCGACGACGCGGCAGAGGATATCGCACTGGCGGACTCCATCGACACGCTCGACATGATGGCGAATACCTGGCAGGAAGCGGTCCCGCAAACAGAGATCTACAACCTGATCGAAGCGCACTTCAACGCGCCGCTGCCGGAGGGCAAGACTGCGAAAAAAGCGATCGTGATCGGCTATGACGGCTGCCGCGTGGATATGTTCCGCTTCATCGGCAACGCGAAGCGCACCGCGATCGGTACCTTGCTCGCGGACGGCGGACAGGCTGTGTTCAGCTATTGCGGCGGCGTGCCGTACCCGGCGGAAAACACCCAGGCGACTTCGACCGCGCCCGGCTGGTGCTCGATGCTGACCGGCGTTCTGGCGGACCAGCACGGCGTGACGAACAACGGTCAGCCGAAGCCCGTTGAGCCGAAGACGCTGCTCCTCTCTCTGCCGGAAAGCGGCAAGATCGATAAGAGTGCGTTCTACGTCTCCTGGGACGGCCACTTCAGCAAGAAGAACGCCACCTATATCAACGAGAAAACCTACGCGAAGGAAAACGGCGTCAACGCGACATTCTGCCGCGCCCTGTCTGACGCGGGCACAAAGAAGAACATTCTTTCCGACCTGCGGAAAGAAGACTGCTCCGACTTCATTTTCCTGACGCTCGAATATACCGACCACACCGGTCACAGGAGCGGCTTCGGTCCGCAGAACCCCAAATACGTCAGCGCGTTCCGTGACGCGGAGGACGCCGGACTTTCCTTTATCGAGACGATCGAAAACCGCGCGACCTATGACAGCGAAGACTGGCTGATCCTGATCACGACCGACCACGGCGGTATCGGCGGCAGCCACGGCGGTCCCTCGTTCGAAGAGCGCATGACCTTTATCGTTTCCAACAAGGAGGTCCTTGCCTGATGAAGCGCCGCAGTTTTCGACACAATCTGGCGGTCGTCGCGCTTGCGGCGGTCGTTATCGGCGTTGTGACCTTCGCGCTGCTGCTGATCTCCGCGCGAACATTCCCTATTTATATGAAGGAAAGTCCGGACGGCTATACCGGCGCGACGGCGGAGATCAAAGACCCCGCCGTTGTGGAAATGGTTTCCGCCGAAAAAAAAGGCGAACACTGGGTCGTGACGTTCCGCGCGCTGCAGCCGGGTGAAACTGAAGTGGATGTCGCCTTTACCCACAGCGGGGAAGCCTACGGCGATCTGAAAGACTACTATCACACCTATCTGTACGTCACAAAGGTCGGCACGATTCTGGAGTCGGCCAACAAAGATTTCCACGGGTTCCATATTCTGTGCGGCGGGTTGTCGGTGTTCTTTCTGTTCGTCGGGATCTATCTGCTTTTGCAGTACCGGCGCCGCGGAAAAACCGATTTCTTTACCTATGACACGGTGCTGAATCTGGGCTTATCCGGGTTCTTCCTGCTGCACGGCGTGCTGTTTCTCGGATTGCTGCTGTTTTGCATTGTTTACCCCGACGAAGCGATCGGACGGTTGCTGTTTTTAGCGTTGGAATACGCGATGACGGTCATCGTGCTGGCTTTGCTGCCGGCGGTGCTGGTGCTCGCCGGGGCGCTCGCGATCAGCAACGTCTGGCTGATCCGGCATGAGGGCGTGCGCAAAACGAACCTGCTCGCGCTGCTGCTGGCGTGTCTGCTGGTCGGGGGCGTCGGCGTCTGCGTGATCATGGGCTTTGTCAATACGCAGCTGTTCGCGTTCGATCCGGCTTCCGTGGCGGTCTCCTGTGCACGTACGGCGGTTTCGGTGGTGTTCGTTTATTTCGCCGCCATGCTCGTCGCCACGCAGTACTGCTGTGTGATCGCGGCGCGGCGCAAGCCGCCGCTGACGCAGGACTATATCCTGATCCTCGGCTGCGCGATCAAAAAGGACGGAACCCTTTATCCGCTGATCAAGGGCCGCGCGGACAAAGCGATCGCCTTTTATCGCGACCAGAAAGAAGCTGCCGGAACGGCGCCTGTGCTGGTCCCGTCCGGCGGGCAGGGCGGCGACGAGGTGATCGCCGAGGGCGAAGCCGTGCGCCGCTATCTGCTCTCTGAGGGGATCCCCGAAACGGACATCCTCGCCGAGACGGCATCCAAAAACACCCTGGAGAATATGCGCTGTTCCAAGGTGCTGATCGAAGCGCAAAAGCAGGATCCCAGCGTGATCTTTTCCACAACAAACTATCATGTTTTCCGCAGCGGTATCCTCGCGCACGACGCCGGACTCAAAGCCGACGGCATCGCGAGCAAAACAAAGTGGTACTTTTGGCCGAACGCGCAGATCCGGGAATTCGTGGGTCTGCTTGTGCGGGGCTGGAAGCGGCATCTGATATTGCTGCTGTTGATGCTGGCGTTTTCGCTGGTGTTTTCCAATCTCGGTGCGATCATCGACAGACTGATCTCGATGTAGGACTTTCAGAAAGGACGTTTCTCTATGAATATCATCGTTGGCTTTATTCTGCTGTTTCTCGCGGCCGAAGCGCTGCTGACACTGGCACAGTATTTCATTCGCAAGGGGAAAAAGCACCCGGTGCTGCATATCGTGCTGATCGTCGTCAAGCTGCTTTGCGCTGTCGCGTTCGCCGTGCTTGTGCTGGCGGGACCGGTACAGCTGCGCAAGGCGCAGCCGTTTCTGATGGCGGCGTATGTCGCGCTGTTCGCGGACGCGGTCGCGGATCTTGTGATCAGTATCGTTTGTGCTGCGCGCAAGAAGGACCCCTCCTTTGCGGGCTATAAGGTCGTCAGCCTGCTTTGCGGCGCGGCGTTCCTCGCGTTCGGGATCCTGAACATGGAGATTGTGACGCCGAAGAATCACGAATATACTTCCGAAAAGCTGACAGCGGAACATACGCTGGTGTTTCTTGCCGATCTGCACGTCGGCTCCGCGCAGCCGTTTTCTGTAACAGAAAAGACCGTGGAAAGCGTCAAGGCGCAAGCGCCGGACTTCGTGGTGCTCGGCGGCGACATCACCGACGATTACACCACGAAAGCGGAAATGGAGGCAACCTTCCGCCTGTTCGGGACGATCGGCTGCCCGGTCTATTACGTCTACGGCAACCATGACCGGCAGGGCCACGCCGAATACGCCAACGGCAGACAGTACACCGAAGAAGAGATGGAACAGGCGATGGCGGACAACGGGATCATAGTTTTGAAAGATACGTTCGCGCAGATTGCGCCGGACCTTCTGCTGCTTGGCAGAGAGGACATTTCGGAGGGCGAGAGGCGTGCCGACGCGGCGACGCTCAGCAACCCGGACCGCGACTGCTATCTGATCGTCGCCGACCACCAGCCGACAGAGTTCAAGACCCAGGCGCTGACTCTCGGGACAGACCTGCAGCTTTCCGGTCACACCCACGCGGGACAGCTCTTCCCGCTGAAGTGGCTCTACGCGCTGATCGGCGGCTATGTGTACGGCGATTATCAGGAAGGCGACGCCGTCATGAACGTGAGCGCAGGCGCCTGCGGCTGGCGGATGCCGCTGCGGACAGACGCGCGCTGCAATATCGAAGTGATTCGGCTCATGCCGCAGTCATAACCGGACGCAAAGGAGATTTACAAATGCAATACTCAGTTTTGGAACAGGCCATCCGGTTTGCGGTCGATGCCCACGCCGGGCAAAAACGCAAGGACGGGTCGCCGTTCATCCTGCACCCGCTCGAGGACGCCGCCATCGTCAGTACGCTGACAGACGACCTCGAGGTAATCGCGGCGGCCGTACTGCACGATACCGTCGAGGATACAAAAACGACGCTGAACGATATCATGCAGACCTTCGGTCCGCGTGTGCATGCGCTCGTGAAGGGAGAGACGGAAAACAAGCGTCCTGCGCTGCCGCCGTGGGAGACATGGAAGATCCGCAAGGAGGAGTCGCTGGCGGATCTGGCGTCAGCCGACGACCCCGCGATCCGCATCCTCTGGCTCGGCGACAAGCTTGCCAATATGCGGGCGCTCTACCGGGCGCATATTGCAAAGGGACAGGCCGCGTTTGACCGGTTCAACATCCATGACCCGCTGGCGCACAAATGGTACTACGGCGAAATTTTACGGCTGCTGGAGCCGCTTGCGGCCACGGCGGCGTACAAGGAATACAGCACACTCTACCACGCAATCTTTGACGAATATAAAGGAGAATGACCATGTTTCAGATGACCGCAAAACAGGAAGACAACCAACTGACCCTCGCCCTTGCCGGGCGGATCGATTCCACTAACGCTGCCGCCGCGGAAGCCGAGATCAACGGCGCTGCCGCCGGCTTTGCGGGCGCGCTGGTGCTTGATATCGAAAAGCTGGACTATATCTCCAGCGCCGGGCTGCGCGTGATTTTGCGCCTCAAAAAGAGCAATGCCGACACGAAGATCATCAACGCCTCCTCCGAGGTGTACGAGATTTTCGATATGACCGGCTTTACAGAAATGATGGAGATCGCCAAAGCCTACCGCAAGCTGTCTGTGGACGGCTGCGAAGTGATCGGCGAAGGCGCAAACGGCAAGGTTTACCGGATCGACGCAGACACGATCGTCAAGGTCTATAAGAACCACGACGCGCTGGAAGAGATCCACAACGAGCGCGAGCTTGCCCGCAAGGCATTCGTGATGGGCGTCCCGACGGCGATTCCCTACGATGTGGTGCAGGTGGGCGACCTTTACGGTTCCGTGTTCGAGCTGCTGAACGCGAAATCCTTCGCGAAGCTGATGATCGAGGATCCGTCCAAAACGGACGAACTGGCGAAAGCAAGCGTCGATATTCTCAAAACGATGCACAGCACGATGCTCAAGCCCGGCGAACTGCCCGACAAAAAGAAAGAAGCCGTCGTCTGGGCGGAGTACTGTCTGGACCATCTGCCGGCAGACGTCGGCGAGAAGCTGGTCGCGCTTGTCAAGGCAGTGCCCGACACGCTGAATATGCTTCACGGTGACTACCACATCAAGAACATCATGCAGCAAAACGGCGAAAACCTGCTGATCGATATGGATACGCTTGCCATGGGACATCCGATCTTTGAGTTTTCCGCGATCTACGCCGCCTATATTGGTTTCTCCTGTATCGACCCCGACAACGTATACAAGTTTATCGGCATTCCCGCCTCGCAGGCAAAGCAGTTCTGGCAGGCGACGCTCAAATACTACTTTGCCGGCGCGGATGAAGCGGCGCTGCGGGATATCGAAAACAAATCGGCGGTCATCTGCTACGCGCGGCTGCTGCGCCGCACGTTCCGCAAAGCCAAAGAAGATGAGGACTACAAAGCGAAAATGATCGCATTCTGCAAGCAGGCGCTTTGCGACCTTGTGCCGCAGATCGATTCGCTTTCATTTTGAACGAGGTGACAAAACATGGATATTACAACAAACAAAAACGGTACGGCGCTGACAATTTGTATTTCCGGCAGACTGGACACCCAGACCGCGCCTGCGCTGGAAAAGACGCTGGATGACAATCTCCCCGGTGCAACCTCTATCACGTTCGATTTGGCGGGGCTGACCTATACGTCCTCTGCCGGTCTGCGTGTGTTTATGAAAGCGCGCAAGGCCATGCAGGGGCAGGACGACGTGCGGCTGATTCATGTGTGCGACGATATCATAGAAATCCTGGAGATGACAGGGTTTACAGAGCTGATGACGGTTGAAAAAGACGATGAAACCCTGAAATGAGAATGCAGGTGAAACGCGAAAACAATCGCTGGGAGGCACAACAATTTGAAGATAGGTAAAAAACTGATCATATCATTGCTCGCGCTGACGCTCGGCACGTTGCTGATCGTCTTTGCCGGGTTCTACGCGATCATAGGCGACTTGCGGGGGGACATCCAGACGCAGTATGAGAAAATCAGAACAGGCGCGGAGCAGACCATAGAGGAAGGCCTGTATGCACAGGATTCCGATTCGCTCGGGGTCTTGGCGGACATGCAGATAGAGGTGACGGATTCCCGCCTGGGTATCGTGTCGGACGCGGTCAGGCAGTCGGCGGAATATGCCGAAAAGCTCTACGCTTCGCCGGCGGACTACCTGAACTCCGCCTATGATCCCGTACATTTGTCAAAGGCGCCGGATACGCTCTCTGCGCGGTACATGTTCAGCGCGGGGGTCCAGGAGACCGATAAGCTTTATGAAGAGTTGAAGCTCCTGTCGAATATGGAGGAAATCTTCGCGCCGATCATGAAATACAACAGCCGGTTTCTCGACAACCTCTATGTCGGTACCGCCAGCGGGATCTTCTATCAGTACACGGACAACAACGTGTTTCTTGAAAAATATGTGGTGACGCAACGGCACTGGTACCTGAACTCGACCGCCTCGCCCGATGAAGTCATGTGGAAAGAGACGGAAATCGATTCCTACGGAAGACCTTGCATCACGGCGTCCATCGCCGTCAAGAACCCCGCGGGAAAGGTTGTTGCCGTTGTGGCGGCCGACGTGAAATTCGAACAGATGATGTCCAACGTGATCGGCAGCGGTCTCGGAGAAACAGGAACGACCTTCCTTCTCGGCAAAACAAGGGATCTGCTGGCGTACAGCGATTTCATGAAGGACGTCGAAGCGCACGGCGGGTTGTACAATGCGTTTGAAGATCACTTTGCCGATCCGGAAACCGTGCGGAAACAGATCGAAGATTGCGCGTTCGGCGACGGAGAGGCGTTTCCTGCCGAGCTGGACGGCAAAGAGATCTACATGACCGCCCGCGAGATTCCCTCCACCGGCTGGCTGCTTTGCACCGCGATCAACGCGGAAGAGGTCACGGAGCCCATCGGAGCGGTCACTGCGCAATCCGATGAGTTGTTCGACGACGCGCGCAAGGAAATGACAGCCGAATTCAAAACCATGATCCTGAAAGCAGCCATTGCCTTCGTTATGATTGTGCTGCTTGTCGCCGTGATCGCCTATTTCATTTCGCGCACTATTTCAAAGCCCATCGTCAAGCTGACAGACACGGTGAAAAGTACCGGCAAAGGCGATTTCGACAAGAAATCGGATATCGATACCCGCGACGAGATCGGCGACCTTGCGCGCGGCTTCAACAAGATGCAGGATGATCTGAAGCTCTATACAGAGAATCTGAAGACCGTCACCGCCGACAAGGAACGGATCAGTGCCGAACTGAATGTGGCAACGCAGATCCAGGCGGATATGCTTCCGCGGATCTTCCCGCCGTTCCCGCAGAAAAAAGAGATCGATCTTTACGCCTCCATGACGCCCGCGAAGGAGGTCGGCGGCGACTTCTATGACTTTTTCCTGATCGATGACGACCATCTGGCTTTGGTGATGGCGGACGTTTCCGGCAAGGGCGTTCCCGCGGCGCTGTTCATGATGGTCACCAAGATTCTGATCAACGAGCGCACGCTTTCGGGCGACACGCCGGCTGAGATCCTTTCTGTGGTCAACGACCGTATCTGTGCCAATAACGATGCAGATATGTTCGTCACGGTCTGGCTCGGCATCTTAGAGATTTCCACCGGGAAGATTACCGCCGCCAACGCCGGGCACGACGACCCTGCGGTTTACAGAGCGGGCGGCGAATTTGCCATTGTCAAGAATCGGCACGGGCCCGTGATCGGCGCCATGGAAGGCATGGTCTATCATGACTTCACGATCGATCTGCAGCCGGGTGACAAGCTGTTTTTATACACAGACGGCGTGCCGGAAGCGACCAACGCGGATGAGAAAATGTTCACCCTTGACGGGATGCTGAACGTGTTGAACGAGAGCAGGGATCTGTCGCCGCAGGAGATCCTCGGCGCCGTATGGGACCGCGTGAACGCCTTCGTGGGCGACGCGCCGCAGTTCGACGACCTGACGATGCTTTGTATCGAATTGAAAGAACTTGGATCGGATATGAAGACGCGGGTGTTTCCGGCGGAAAACGACAAGCTGCACGAAGTGAGCGCGTTTGTGGGTGAATACCTCGAGGCGCATGACTGCCCCATGAAAACGCAGATGCAGATCGACCTGTGTCTGGAGGAAGTCTTTGTCAATATCGCGAACTACGCCTATGGAGACGGAAAGGGCGACGTGGAAGTGCGGCTCAGCGCAAAGGACAACACGGTGAC
Source organism: Clostridia bacterium (assembly GCA_017544665.1). Classification (GTDB taxonomy): domain Bacteria; phylum Bacillota; class Clostridia; order Oscillospirales; family Acutalibacteraceae; genus UBA6857. The sequence continues at coordinate 24,839 of JAFYDS010000167.1, forward strand.
GCTGACGCTGATCGACAAGGGCAAAGCGTTCGACCCGTTGCAGCGCGAAGATCCGGACGTGTCCCTCTCCGCTGAGGCGCGCAAAATCGGCGGACTCGGTATCTTCCTTGTCAAGAAGAATATGGACAAGGTCGACTACCGCCGCGAGGACGACAAAAACATCATCACGATGCAGAAAAGCTGGTAAGCGGCTATACCGCAGCTTCGCTGAATGATACCATAAGAAACAACCGACCGGGACTCCTGCGGAGCTCCGGTCGGTTTACTGTTGTTAAAAAGTAGTGAGATTATTTCGCGGGCGGCACGTTCAGTACAAGATCCGTCAGCGGGAAGCTGCAGCAGGGATGGATACAGCCGAACTGTTTGTCTGCAAGGCGGCGGTATTCCAGCTGCCGCGGCACATAGACTTCGCCCGAGAGCAGATGGGAGTGGCAGAACCCGCATTCGCCGCTGCGGCAGCGGGAAGGCACGGCGATCCCGTTCTTTTCGAGGATCTGCATGACGGAATCTGCGGACGATCCCGTGACGGTCGTTGTTTCGTCCTGAATCGTGACGGTGATCTGTACCGTCGCCGGGACGTCGGACGGGTAATCGTCCTGCGATGCCGGGTTGTGGAACTCGCCGAACATCTCGTGGCGGATGTACTTCTTCGGCAGCTGCAGCGTTTCCAGCTCTTTGTCCACGAAAGCGTACATCTGCTGCGGACCGCAAAGGAAGACGGAGTACGGCGCGTCGGCCGGCGCGTATTTTTGGATCAGCGCCGCCGTGAGAAAGCCCTGTTCCGCGCCCGGCAAGGCCGCTGCCGCGTCGGGGTCGCTGAGAACGTGCACCACGCGGACCTTGTCTGTTTTGGCGGCGATCGTATCCAGTTCTTCACGGAAGAGGATGCTCTCCGCGTTGCGGCTGCCGTACAGCAGCGTCATCGAAAAGTCTTCGTCTCCGTCCGCAATGGCGTGCGCCATCGACAGGAAGGGCGTGATGCCGCTGCCGCCCGCGAGACAGATGACGTCCCCGGCGTCGCGCAGGGGCTGATAGTCGAAGTTACCCGACGGCGCGGAGACCTCCACTTCGGTCCCGACCGCCCAGTGCTCGAGAATGTACTGCGACATCAGACCGCCGTCCACGCGCTTGATCGTCAGCTCATACTGACCGTTCAGCGCGTCCCGCGGCGCAGAGGAGAGCGAATAGGCGCGGGTGACGGGCATACCGGCGATCGTTTCAAAGACGGTCAGATACTTGCCCGCGCTGAACCACGCGAGGGCTTCGGTGCCGCGCGCCGGGTCCGGCACGAGGGTGAAACTCTTGCAGTCCGCCGCGCGTTCCGTCACGGCGGCGACCTTCAGATACTGCCGATGGGGGTGTAGGGCGCGCGCGATCACCCGCGCCTGGTCGGAGCCTGCGGGGAGCGCGGCGGGCGCCGCTTCAAATCTTGCCTGCCGCGCCTTGAGCATCGGCAGAAACGCTTTCGCTTTCAGCGATTTGATCGGACTTGCCATCTTACTGTCCCTCCTTCAGTGCCTGAATCGTGAGATTCGCGGCTTTTTCGCCGGTGTGGTACGCGCAGCCGTAGCCGTCGCCGCGCTCCTGCGACGCGCCGCAGAACAGGAAGTTGTCAAACGGCTGGTCCTGCATAAACTGCAGCGTGCGCGGGATCATGCTGTCCCACATGTCGAGCATATAGCCGTAGGGCGTACCCAGCGGCGTGTTGAGATAGCGCGAGAAGGTCGGCGGCAGGGCGATCTCGATCTCCTCGATGTAGGGCTGGATAGTAAGATTCAGCGCCTTTTCACAGGTCTCGATCATGTCCTTGGCAACCTTTGTTTTGAACTTCTTGTAATCCTGCGGCTGGATGTCCTTCATCACGTCGCCGAAGGTCATGGACGTCAAGAACAGCTGGCTCGTGCCTGCCGGCGTACAGTCGGGGATGATCTCGTTGAGGCAGTTGATGATGCAGTATCCGCTGAAATAATCCTGACAAAGAGCAAACTGCTCGTCGGAATCGGAACACGGTGCGACAAAGACGGAGTAGTCTTTGATCCCGAGTTCCTCTTTGGTCTTGTTCATGCCGAGATAGACGGTGGTCAGCGTCGCGGCGACGGGCCGCACGTTCGTCATCTTGAGCTGCTTTTGCGGAATGTCCGCTTCCGCGAACAGGTCGCTCCAGACGAAGTTCGGCGACGCGTTGCAGATGAAGCGTTTGCCGCGCACTTCTTTGTTGCCGTTGACGACGACCCCGGCGGGTTTGCCGTTCTCCATGATGACCTTTGTCACCTCGGAGTTGTACCAGATGTCGCCGCCGTTGTCGCGGATCACCTTGTCGATGGAAAGGCTCATCTCGTGGCTGCGCAGACGCGGGATGCCGGTGCCGTTCTTGATATAGCCGTGCAGCATCGCCATGTAGTACAAAAAGTCGAAACGCGACGCGGGGGAGCCCATGTAGCACCAGTAGGTCGCGAAGATGTCCTGCGCCTTCTTCGGCATGCCGAGCGCGTCGAGCCCTTCTTTGAGCGTGTGGGACGTCATGCGCATAAAGTCCGGCATATACGGCAGCGCCTTCAGCACGCCGGCGATGCCGTCGGCGTCGCCGAGGCAGTCGAACGCTTTGTACATCCTTTCCGAAAGGCGGAACGCTTTCATCGCGCTTTCATAGGAGCCGGGTACCAGATCGTCCAGCTTGCGCGAGAAGGCTTCGAAGCCGACGGGCATCCGCGCGTCAACGGTGACGAGAACGCCGTTTTCGTTGACGAACGCGTCCTTGTCGCCTTCTTTCGCGGGGACGACGAGACGGAATGTGGAGCTGTCCTTGCACCAATCGACCTTGGCGCCGAGCCGGTTGAAAAATTCTTCTACCGAGCCGGGTTCTTCGGGCGTGCCGATGCCGGAAAGCTCATGCAGCGACGGCTCAAACTCAAACCGTCCGCGCACGAACGAGGACGCCGAACCGCCGGGGATGTTGTGGCGTTCCAATAACAGTGTGGAAAGCCCCGCTTTGGCGCAGGTCGCCGCGGCGGCAAGACCGCCGTTGCCCGCGCCGATGACGATAACGTCATACTCTTTCAAAACTCATCACCTTTTTTCGTTTTTATCAAAGCCGCACCGCGGGCAGAACCTCGCCGGTGCTGAACGTGAACTGTGTTTCGATGCCGTCCGGGCTGAAGGTGAATCCCGTGCCGCCGATGCGGTCGTTCTTTTTCTCCGTGCCGACCACGAGCGGACAGGGGACGGAAAGGCGCAGGTCGATATCGCCCGGATGCAGGATCTGATAGCGGTGCAGATGCGCCGCAGCGATCACCTCCACGCGCATCTCGGAAAGCAGGTTGCACCAGCTTTGATACAGCGCCCGCTCAATATCGAACGGCGGCTCCTGCACGCGGGGGAAATCGGCGTGCACCACGCAGATGCGGTGCGTCACGTCGGGGGCGTCAAATTCGGCTTTCGCGTTTGCAATCACGCGGCGCAGATAGTCCGTTTGTGCAAGGCGAAAGGCGTGAAACCGCGCGCTCCCGCCGTATTCCGGATGGTCGTCCGGTTTGTCTTCGCCGCAGTCGAGGACGACGCCCCAAATGCCGCCGAGGCGGAATGTGTAATAGGTCTGTCCGTCTTGCACCGGCGCGTAGTCCGGCAAGCACTCCGCGGTCGCACCGCGGTTTTCGTGGTTGCCGCGCGCATAGACGACCGGCTTTTCGCCGCCGGTCAGCGCCGCCGCGACGTTGTGTGCCACGGAAAAGCTGTTTTGATCGACGCTTTCGCTCATATCGCCGTTGACGATCAGAAAATCGAACGCGCCAAAGGCTTTCGCCGCGGCAATCGTCCGTGCGCCGTCGCCGTGCGCGTCGCCGACCATATAGGCGCGGACCGTGCCGCTGTCCGGCACCGGGCGGAACGAAAACGCGCGTTCCGTTACACCCTTTTGCGCGGTGCGGTAGCACTTGCGCTTACCGATTCGCTCCAGACAGAGCGTATAACCGCCCGCCGCGTCCAGCGTCTTTTGCGGCACGGTGATGCGGCGCATGCCGACCGCGGAGCGCAGATTGCCGCAGACGGCGTCGTCAAAGACGCTGTCGCCGATTTTGATCCACGCGTAGGCGTCCTGCGCGACGTAGAACATGATCTGGTACGTCTCGCCGACGGCATAGACGACAGGAAGATCGGAATACATGGAACTGCCCTCGCTCAATGATAGACCGGCAGCCAGTCCTTATGCGCTTCGAGCAGCTCATCGACCATCGCGACGATATCTTTGATGCTGAGCTCGGAGCCGGTCAGCGGATCCATCATCGCGGCGTTGTAGATGTACTGTTTTTCACCTGTGACCGCCGCCTGAATGGTCAGCAGCTGCGGATAGATGTTGCTCGCGTTCATCGCGGCAAGCTGCAGCGGAAGGGGACCCATGCGGCAGGGATTGACGCCGCTGCCGTCAACGAGGCAGGGGACCTCCACGCAGGCTTCCGGCGGAAGGTTGTCGATGAGCCCGTTGTTGAGCACGTTGCCGCCGATCTTGAACGGCTTGTTCAAGACCATTGCTTCCATGATATAGGAAGCGTATTCGTGACCGCGCTCATGGGTGATCTTGCCGTCGGCGAGGATCTCGTCGCGTTCTTTTTCCCAACCCTCGATCTGACGCACGCAGCGGCGCGGATATTCGTCGAGCGGGATATTGAACTCGTCGATCATCTCGGGATAGCGCGACTTGATATAGAAGCCGTTGTATTCCGCGTTGTGCTCGCTGCTTTCGGTGCAGTAGTAGCCGAGCTTGTCGATGTAATCGAAGCGGACCATGTCTTCGTGCTTCTCGCGTGCGTTCTTTTCCTTCGCGCGTTTTTTGATCTCGGGATACAGGTCGTTGCCGTCCTTGTCGTGCAGAGACAGCAGCCACGCCATGTGGTTGATGCCCGCGATGCGATCGACGCGGCCTTCGATCTTGTCCTCCATGTTCAGCTTTTTCAGCAGTTCGCGCGAGCATGCCTGGACGCTGTGGCAAAGACCGACGGTCTTGATCTTCGTATAGCGCAGCATGAAGCCGGTCAGCATCGCCATCGGGTTCGTATAGTTGAGGAACCAAGCGTCAGGGCAGACCTCCTCCATGTCATCGGCAAACGCCTTCAGAACGGGGATCGTCCGCAGTGCGCGCATGATGCCGCCGATGCCCATCGTGTCGGCGATGGTCTGGCGCAAGCCATACTTCTTCGGGATCTCAAAGTCGGTCACCGTGCACGGCTCATAGCCGCCGACCTGGATCGCGTTGACGACGAACCGCGCACCGCGCAGGGCGTCCTTCCGCTGCGCTTCACCGAGATAAGTCTTGATCGTCGCGCGGGACTCGTTGACGTTGCGGTTGATGGCGGAAAGAATCAGCTCCGATTCCTTCAGTCTGGTTTCGTCGATGTCGTACAGCGCGAACTCGCTTTCGCGCAGACAGGGCGTGCACATGCAGTCGCCGATGACGTTTCTTGCGAAGACGGTGCTGCCCGCACCCATGAACGTGATTTTCATACTGTTTTCTCCTTTATTCTGGATTTCTATTGGATGCCGCATGCGGCAGAATTCCCTTGTTCAGTCGGCTTCAAGGACCGTGATTTCGTCGCCCTCTTTGACGGTACCGCCGCGGATGACGCGCCCGAAGACGCCCTCCTTCGGCATGATGCACTGCCCGACGAGCTGGCGGATGGCGCAGCCGTCGTGACACTCCTTGCCGATCTGCGAGATCTCGATGACCGCGTCGCCGATCTGCAGCTTTGTGCCGACCGGAAGCGTATGCAGCGAGATCCCCTCGGTGGTGATGTTTTCGGCGAACATGCCGTGGCAAAGGCCGTCGGTGCGCATGCCTTTTGCCTTTTCAATGCTTTCTTTCGCAAGCAGGCTGACCTGCCGGTGCCATTTCCCGGCGTGGGCGTCGCCCTCAAAGCCGAAGTCTTCGATCAGCCGGCCTGCGGTGATCTTCGTTTTCGGCGTGCCTTTCTTTTCGCTGATGTTGATGGAAAGAACCGTTGCCATATTGTTATCCTCCCGTCCGGTTGAGTCCGTGCGTGGTTTTGTCGCCGCCGAAATTGTGTCCGGCGGGCTTTTGAAAGATGATCTCCCGGATGCGCGCCTGCCGCGCTGCCGGGTCGTTTTCGTAAGCGGTCAGATCAAAGCTGTCGTCAAAGGCGAGACAGGGTTTCACGCTCCCGTCCGAAAGCAGTCGCACGCGGCGGCACTGGTCGCAGAACTGGTGGCTGACCGGACTGATGAGTCCGATCCTGCCCTGAAAGCCGTCTGCCGTGTAGTACCGCGCCGTGGCGTTTTCCTGTGTATCCAGCGGCCGCAGAAACGGAAACCGCCGCAAGATCTCGTCGCCGGTGACGCGGCGGTCGTTGTCTTCGCCGACGCCGGAAAACGGCATCAACTCGATGAACCGCACGTCGATCGGACTGTCCTTCGCGAGCGCGATGAGGTCCTTGGCGCCGTCGTCGTTGACGCCCTTCATCAACACGGCGTTGAGCCGGATGGGGGAGAGCCCCGCCGTCTGCGCCGCCTTGATCCCGCGCAGGACCTTGTCAAGCACGTCCGCGCCGGTGAGGTGGCGGTAGGTGCTGCCGTCGGTGCTGTCAAGGCTGACGTTGACAGAATCCAGCCCCGCGTCAAAGAGCGGCTGCGCGTACTGCTCGAGCAGCACACCATTCGTCGTCAGACCGATCGTCTCGATCTCCGGGATCGCGCGGATGCCGCGGACGATGTCGCAGACGTCGGCGCGCACCAGCGGCTCGCCGCCCGTGATGCGGACCTTTTTGATGCCGCAGGCGGAAAAGTCGCGAACGATATCGCAGATCGTTCCCGTCGGGAGTTCCTGCTCCTTCTTTTCGCAGTCCGCCTTGCCGCAGTAGATGCAGTTGAGATTGCAGCGCGTCGTGATCGAGATCCGCAGGTAGTCGATCTCGCGCCCGAACTTATCCTTCATAACGATAATCGCTCTTTCCGCCGGTTTTTTCCAGCAGCTTGATCTCCTCGATCACCATGCCGCGATCGATGGCCTTACACATATCGTAGGTCGTCAGCGCCGCCACGCTCGCCGCGGTCAGCGCCTCCATCTCGATCCCCGTCTTATAGGTGCACTTTGCGTCCGCGTAAATGCCGAGCGTACAGTCGCTTTCCTGCTGGAAGCGGATATCGATCTTGTCGATCGGGATCGGATGGCACAGCGGAATGAGATCCGACGTACGTTTGCTGCCGAGAATGCCCGCGATCCGCGCGGCGGCGAGTCCGTCGCCCTTCTTGAGCTGCTCAGTCAGCAGCGCCTGCAGCGTTGCGGGCTGCATCCGCAGCCGCGCGTAGGCGGTTGCGGTCCGGACAGTGACGGCCTTTTCGCCGACGTCGACCATGTTCGCTTCGCCGTTTTCGTTGAGATGTGTCAGCATGACTCAGTCCTCCAGCAGATAGCCGCCCATGGCGTCGAGCCGCTGCCTGCATGCGTTGGAGTGCAGCGTCTCAAAGAACGAAAGCACCATCGGGTCGTCTATGTATCGTTCATCGACCAGAAATTCATAAGTTTCGGTACAAATGGGGATGAAATCAAGGTTATAGATCTTCGCGGCGGACCAGATGCCGAGTCCCGTGTCGGCGTTGCCGGCGGCAATCAGCGCCGCGACCGCCGTGTGGGTGAACTCCTCGTTGTCGTAGCCGTTGACCGCGGCCGGATCGATTCCGTTCTGTGCGAGGAGATAATCGCAAAGGATTCTTGTGCCCGCGCCGTGCTGGCGGTTGACGTAGCGCACCCGCGCGACATCCGCAAACGACTGGATACCGCAGGGGTTGCCCTTTTTGACCATCAGGCCCTGCACGCGGCCGACGCCTTTGACGATCGCCGCGCCGCCGTTTGGGAAATACTTCTTGACATAGCTTTTGTTGTATTCACCCGTTTCCGTATCGAGCAGGTGGATCCCGCCGAGGTGGGCAAGCCCGCTCCCCACGGCGCGGATGGCGCCCATCGAGCCGACGTGGGACGAGCAGACGCGGAAGGGCGCGCCGCTTTTTTGCAGCAGATCGGCCACTTCGTCGATCAGCGGGTCGTGGCTGCCGGTGACGATCAGCGTGTGCGCCAGCGTCTCCTGTGGGCGCAACAGCCGCACTTCGACCGTTTCGCCGGCTTCGATGCCTTCGCAGTCCTGGTCGACGATCAGCAGACCGTCCGCCTTTGTGAAGCTGCTGATGACGCCCGCGCCGCGCGGCAGGGGAGAAGCCGACCAGCGCTCGCCGATCTTCCCGAGTGTGACGCGCACATATTCGCGGTATTTCAGCGAGGAGACGAGCTTTTTACTGAGAACGGCAGATACGGTCTCCCACGGCGGCGCCTGCGTTCCGACGGCAAAATACACCAGATCGCGCACGATCTCGTCCATGACGACGATCGCCGAGACCGGGTAGCCGGGCAGGCCGACGACCGGCTTGCCCTGCGCTTCGCCCAATACGGCGGGTTTGCCGGGCTTGATCGCGATCCCGTGAACGAGCACCGTCCCGAGCGACGCGATGATCTCGGAAGTATAGTCGTCACGCCCGGCGGAGGACCCCGCCGAAACAAGGACGATGTCGCACTCGTTGAGGGCGGTCTCGACCGACGCGCGGATCAGCTCCTTTTTGTCGGGCGTGATCGGATAGACCGTCACGGCGGCGCCCCAGTTTTCAAGCATGCCTCGGAAGACGGCAGAGTTGAATTCGATGATGTCGCCCGGCTGGGGGTCGCTTGTCGGCGCGACGATCTCGTCGCCCGTCGGGATCACCCCGACTTTCGGCGCGCGGATCACTTCAACCTGCGTCACTCCGCCGGCAAGCAGCGCGCCGCACAGAGACGGCGTCAGAACTGTGCCCGAGGGGGCGATCATATCGCCCATGCAAAGGTCTTCACCGACCTGCCGGACATTCTGCCACGGGTGCACGGCGGCGATGATCTCATAGCAGCCGTTGGGCTTGTCGATCAGGTCTTCTACCATGATGACCGCGTCTGTGCCTTCCGGCAGCGGGTCACCGGTATCGACCACGACGTAGTCCGCCGGGCGCAGCGTGACAGGCGTGCGCTCGCTCGCGCCGAAGGTGGTGGCTGCTTTGACAGCGACGCCGTCCATCGCGCTCGCGTTGTAATGCGGCGCGCAGATGTGAGCGTAAACCGCGTTTTTCAGCCCATGACCGCAGGCGTCCTGAACGGGCAGCACCTGTGTTTGCGGCGCGAAGCCTGCGGCGCGGAGATGGTCTTCCAATAACGCTTTCGCTTTGGAAAGCGGGAGGTTTTCGAGATAGCGATGTTCCATAGTGTTACACCTTGTAATAGGCGACTTCCGTCCCGGCCGCAAAGCCTTCGGCGTTACGCGGAATGCAGATGAAGCCGTCAGCCTGCGTCAGCACGGAGATGACGCCCGATTTTGTATGCAGCGGCAGGAGCGTTCCGTCCGGCTGCTGTTTGACGCAGAGATACTCCTCTCTGCCGTGGTTCGAGGGAATATTGACCGCGAGCGGCGCAGTGCCGCGCGGCTGATCCGGCGGGAGACAAAGCAGTTCCCGCAGCGCCGTGAGGACGATCAGCCGGAAGACGAAATACGCCGCGAGCGGGTGCCCGGGGAGCCCGAACACCGGCTTGCCCTTTGCCATGCCGAAGATGGTCGGCTTGCCGGGCTTCATGGCGATCCCGTGGAAAAAGACTTCGCCCATTTCGCCGAGGATTTCCACGGTCATGTCGCGCGTTCCGGCGGAGGAACCGCCGGAGATCAGCACCATGTCCGCCGTCTGCAGACAGTCTTCCAGCGCCGCCGTGATCGCGTCTTTCTGGTCTTTGACCGCGCCGTACATGCGCACGTTGCAGCCGCAGTCTTCGAGCGCCGCGGCAAGCAGAAAGCTGTTGACGTCGCGCATCTGGCCGGGCTGCGGGGTGCCGGTCACGATCTCGTCGCCAGTGGAGATCACCGCCACGAGCGGTTTTGCGAACACCGGCACGTCGTAGACGCCGAGCGCCGCGAGAATACCGATCTCCCGCGCGCCGAGGGTGGTCCCTTTTTGCAGCGCGACCATCCCCGCGGCAATGTCGTCGCCGCGCTTCGTGACGTTCGCGCCCGGGGAGACGCCCGCATAGACAAGGCAGACGCCGTCCGCATCATCTGTATGCTCCACCATGACGGCGGCGTCTGCGCCGGAGGGCAGCATCCCGCCGGTCGCGATCTTCGCGCACTGACCTCGTTTCAGCGAAAACGCGGGCGCTTCGCCCATGGCGATTTCTCCGACGACAGTCAGTTCCGCCGGGAGCGACGCCCCCGCGCCGAAGGTGTCGGCGGCAATGACGGCGTAGCCGTCAACGGTCGTGCGGTCAAACGCCGGGATGTCCTCTGCCGCGACGATATCCTGCGCCAGCACGCGGCGCAGCGATTGCTGCAGACAGACTGTCTCTGTGCGCGGCGACATCTGTTTCATCTGTTCGCGCACACAGGCAGCCGCCTGCGCTTTGAAAATGACGTGCAGCATTCAGATCCTCCATCCCGCAATGAATTCTTTTGCCCAGTCCGACGAGGGCGACTGCAGGATCGTCTGCGGGTCGCCGTCGGCTTCGATTCTGCCGTTGTGCAGTATGATCAGCCGCTTTGCCGCCTGCGTTGCCACGACCGGGGTGTGGGTGCTCAAAACGACCGTGCAGCCGTGCTTTTCACGGTAGCGTTCCAGCGCCGCGAGCAGAAGCCTTGCTCCCGCAGCGTCGCAGGCGCTGGTCGGTTCGTCCAACAGCAGCAGCTTGCACGGGCGTACCAGCAAGCGGCAGAACGCCAGCCGCTGCAGCTCGCCGCCGGAAAGCGAGGACGCTTTTTTGTCTTTGAGCGGCAAAAGCTCCGTTTCTACGAGCAGCCGCAGAGCTTCTTCTTTTTGGTCGTTTGCGCCGAGCAGCACATTGTCGAGTACCGTCCCGCGGAAGGCGTAAGAACGCTGCGGCAGATACAGAATCGGCGACGCGGTCCGCACTTCGCCCTCGGTCGGCTTGAGATTGCCCGCGAGGATGCGCAGCAGCGTCGTTTTACCGCTGCCGTTCGCGCCGGCGAGCGCGAGCGTTTCACCTTGCGAAAGAGACAGCGATTCAATTTCGAGTACGACGCGCTCACGATAAACTTTTTTCAAACGGTTACACTCAAACATCGTACGCCTCCTCTCTCACGATCCACGAGGCGGCGACGTTGACGACGAACGCCACAAGCAATAAAATGATGCCCAGCGCGAGCGCGAAGCTGAAGTTGCCCTTGTTTGTTTCCAGCATGATCGCCGTCGTCATCACGCGGGTCTTCCACTGGATGTTGCCGCCGACGATAGAGACCGCGCCGACCTCCGCGATCGAGCGGCCGAAGGCGTTGAGCACGACTGACAAGAGCGACGCGCGGCTCTCGGACAAACAAAGGAACAGAACCCTCCGTCTGGAAAGTCCCATTCCTTTTGCAGTTTCGATCATCGGGACCGCACCTTTTTCAAGAAACGACGCGGTCAGTCCTGTGACGACCGGAAGGATCAGCAGGCATTGCGCAATCACCATCACGCGCACCGTAAACAGCAGATTCAGGGAGCCGAACGGACCGTAATGGGTAAACAGCGCATACACAATCAGTCCTGCCACTACAGGCGGCAAGCCCATCAGCGTATGGATCATTTTCTTCAAGAACGCTTTCCCGCGGAACTGCCGCGTACCGAGCAAGGCGCCGAGCGGAAGCCCCAACAAACACGAGATTGTCGTGCTGAAGAAGGACATCCGCAGCGTCACGCCCAGAATTTGCAGCAGCTCTTTATCCAGCGAGAAAAGCAGATCGAATGCCTGCCTGAAGCTGTCCATATTGTGTTAGTCTTCCAGCAGATAGAACAGCGAAACGCCGTACTGCTCCTGGCCGTATTTCGCGATCAGTTCGCTCGCTTCGTCAGACAGCATCCAGTCGATGAACGCCTGCGCGCCGTCCACGTTGAGCCCGTCGATCTTTTCGGGATTCACGGCGATCAGCGAATAGGTGTTCTTCATGTCGTCGCCCTTTTCGAGCAGCAGACCGAGGTTGAGCTCCGCTTCCATCGACAGGAAGGTCGCCTTGTCGGTCAGACAGTAGGCTTGTTCTTCGCTCGCCATCGTCAGGCAGGCGCCCATGCCCTGGCCCGCGCTGATATACCAGCTGTCGGCAGCCGCGTCGGGGGCGTTGTCTCCCCAGATCTTCAGTTCGGCCTTGTGGGTGCCGCTCTCGTCGCCGCGGGAGATGAACTTGCTTTCGCTCTCGCGGATCTTCGCAAAGGCGGACGCCGCGTCTTCGCAGTCGGCGATGCCGGCCGGGTCGTCCTTCGGGCCGACGATGACAAAGAAGTTATACATGAACGGGAGCCGTTCCACGCCGTAGCCGCCCGCGATGAACTCCTCTTCCGACGCCTTCGCGTGGACGAGGATCAGATCGGCGTTGCCGTCGATCGCCTTCTGGATTGCGGCGCCGGTGCCGGCGGACTGAACTTCCACCTTGTAGCCGGTCTTCGCCTCAAACACGGGCAGCAGATACGGCAGCAGGCCGGAGTCGTTGACGGAGGTGGTGGTGGAAAGGCGGATGGTTGGGTTCTCCGGGGTCGGCGTCCCGGCCGGTTCCGGTTTTGCGCCGCAGGCCGCGAACGAGACGATCAGCAGCAGCGCCATGAGGATGGCAAGTGTTTTTTTCATGATCCGTTACTCCTTTTCAAACACGGAAGGCGCCTTTGTTTCCAAACGACGCCCTGCAGCCGGAGAGTCAAAAAGATGACCCTGTGGTTTTTCGGCTGTCTCGGTCCGATAAGCGTGCGCCAAACGGCGTTTAGCGAAGCGGACTCGGAATGGGATCAAGCTGAAAATCAGCATCTTCAGTGTATCATATTTTACGGCGAAAGAAAAGGGTTTTTTTACAATTCTGCAGTAAAATTAATCGTTTCAACGGATGATTCGGACAAATCGCTTACGGACGGCGGGACAGTGCCGTCCATCTCCATTGGATCAGATTGAAAATCCGGATGAGCGCTCGTCCGCAAACGATGAAAAAGTGTTCGATCCGCTGTGCGGCGGTCGGTGTTCCCGCGTCCGGATGGAGCTGTCCTTGACAGGTGATTTCGCCGTTGTCGCCGATCGTCGCGAGCACGCCGTTTTCCTCTGTGGTAAAGTACATTTCCGGATGGCAGATCCGCATGAGATTCCGGCGCGTCGTTTGGTTGTAGGCCTTTCGGTAGGCTGTGAAGACACAGATGCGCGGGGACAGGGTCCGGAGAAAGCCTTCCGTGCTGGAGCCCTCGGTGCCGTGATGGCCGACCTTGAGGAGATCCACTTTGCCGATCTGCGGGGCGAGCCGCGTTTCGTCGCCGGTGTAATCGTCCATGTCGCCCGCAAGGAAGATGCGCGTCCCGTTCTTTTCAACGAGTACGCCGAGCGACTGATCGTTTTCACCGACCTTCTCTTCCTGCGGCGGGTCGTCGGTGTTGAACAGCGTCACTCTGAAATTGCCGAGGAAAAACGGCGTGTCGTCCATCTCGGAGATCACGGGGATATTCTTCGCCGCCAGCGCGGCGATCATCTGGTCATAGACCTCCTGATTGTCCCAGTTGTCAATTTCATATTGGCTGATCTTGCTGCTGTCGTAGCGCTTGAGGTAAGCGCGGCCTGCGGTAACGTCCGGGTCGGCGAGGATCGTGTCAAAGCCGCCGATATGGTCGGAATGGGCATGGGTGCCGAGAACAAAATCCAGATAGACTTTGCCGCTTTCGTCGGCGGCATTTGCCTTCAGATAGGCCAGTACTCGCTGCTCGAAGCCCTCCAGTTCCAGATCTGCGAATCCGCGCGGATTGTCCGTGTCCTCCCCGGCGTCCACCAGTGCGAAGTGTCCGTCGCTTTCCAAAAGGATCGCGTCGGAATTCCCGGTACTCATAAAATGGATGCGGTCGGTATTGTTTGCGGCCGCGGTGTTCCAGACCGCGAGGGTCAAAACAGATACAATTGCCATCAGAATCGCCAACACTTTCTTCATGATATTGCTTCTCCCTTCAACGCCGTTCAGATTCGCTGACAAGTTCAGTTTATCATATCTAATCGTGAAAGAAAAGGGGCTTTTTAGAGTTTTTTATATTTTATAGGTTATTATTAACAGAAAAGACATAAAATCGCTTGCATATTCAGTGTAGATTGTGTATGATATAACATGGATGAAAGGACGGTGTCAACATGAAGATCGGCGTTGTTTGCGTCAGCGACCGCTGCGCAAAAGGCGTTTGCGAAGATGTCAGCGGGAAGCTGATGCTGGAGCTTCTCGCGCCTGTCGCGGAAGAAACGCTTTATCGGCTGGTGCCGGACGAGCGGCTGGAGATCGAGTTCGCGCTGTGCGACCTTGCGGACGACCAGCACGCGGACGTCATTCTGACCACCGGGGGCACAGGCTTCGCTCCGCGCGACGTGACGCCGGAGGCGACGAACGCGGTGATCGACCGCGCCGCACCCGGCATCAGCGAAGCGATCCGCATGAATAGTCTTACCGTGACGCCGAACGCGATGCTTTCGCGCGCCGTCTCGGGCATCCGCGGCAAAACGCTGATCGTCAACCTGCCCGGCAGCCCGAAGGCGGTCCGGGAATCGCTCGAAGTTGTGCTGCCCGTGCTGCCGCACGCGGTGGAAACGCTCTCCGGCAACACGCAGAACTGCGGAGGAAACTACGGCAAATGAACGAAAAAGTGAGCGTACAGGGCTACGATATCTCCGCCCACAGCGCCGCAGTGATCGGCTGCGGCGGCCTCGGCACGAACGTCGCCGTCCACCTTGCGGGCGCGGGGATCGGCAGGCTGTGGCTGTGCGATTTCGACACGGTCCAGACGCGCAACCTCAACCGCCAGTTCTTCTATACGAACGCCGACGTCGACAAATCGAAATGCGCCCTCCTCGCCGCGCGGCTTTCCGCCTTCGCGCCGGACTGTGAGATTATTCCGGTGGAACGGAGGATCGAATCGACAGCCGACCTCGGCTTTGCCGACGAAGCGGAGCTGGTGATCCTCGCCGTGGACAACGTCGACGCGCGGCGGGTCGTCGCCGCCTACTGCGAAGCGAAGGGAAAACCCTATATCAACGGCGGCGTGGACGGGGACTTCGGCACGGCCTATCTTTGCGTCCCCGGCAAAACGCCGGACCTTGAAACGGCGGGCGGCCTTGCAAAGCCGCAGCAAAAGCCGCAGTCGCGCAGCCCCGTCGTCGGCGTCATCGGCGCGCTGGAAGCGAAGCTCGCCACCGATTACTTTTTGCAAAATACCGCGACGCAGGGCCAACTGCTCTGCTTCGACGGGATGGAAATTCAGGCATTACCTATCATCAATCACAAAGGAGATGATGTGACTTGACCAATCTCAAAGGCTACATGGGACGGGTGCTGTTCATCGACCTGACAAAGCGCAGCTTTGAAGAGTTCCCGTGGACCGACGCAGACCGCAAGCGCACCCTCGGCGGCAAGATCATGGCGGGTGATATCCTGCTGAAGCATATCACGCCGACGATGAAAGCGTTCGATGAGGACAACTGGCTGGTGATCACGACCGGCCCGCTGACTGGCACCGGCTGCCCGAACACCTCGCGCTTCAACATTTCGACGATCTCGCCCCTGACGAATATCGTCACGTCGTCCAACTGCGGCGGCGACTTCGGTCTGACGCTCAAACGCGCGGGCTACGACGCGGCGATCATCACCGGCCGCAGCGAAACGCCGCTTCACGTCCATATCACGCAGGACAACGTCGAATTCTTCGACGCATCCGATCTGTGGGGACTGACGACCGGCGAAGCGCAGGAGCACGAACAGTTAAAAAAATACCCCGGCCGTCTCGTGATCGGTCCGGCGGGCGAGCACAAGGTGCTGTATGCCTGTGTGTTCAGTAACGAGCGGACGGCAGGGCGCGGCGGCGTCGGCGCGGTCTTCGGCGACAAAAAGCTCAAAGCCGTCACCGCTTTCGGCACGAAACTGCCGGAACTCTTCGACGAAGCTGCGCTGCGCGAACTGAACAAGAAGTGGATCAAAACACTGCAGACCCATCCGCTGACCGGTCGTCAGCTCCCGGCGCTCGGCAGTGCGGGTCTTGTCGCGCCGATGCAGGCGCACTCGATCCTTGCGACAAAGAACTTTTCCGCGGGCCGGTTCGACAACTTCGAGATGGTCTCGGGCGAAGAGCTTGCGGAAAACCACATGGTGTCCAACGGCGCGTGCACGACCTGCGTGATCCGCTGCGCCCGCCGCTGTATGGTGGACGGCAAGATCGTCAAGGGTCCCGAGCTGGAAACGCTCGGCCTGCTCGGCCCGAACATTCTCAACGACGATATCGACAAGATCATCCAGTGGAACTATGAGCTGGACGAACTCGGCATGGACTCCATCTCCTGCGCCGGTTCCGTCGCGTTTGCAATGGAGCTCGGAGAAAAGGGCGTCCACGATTTTGGTATCCGGTTCGGCGAAACGGATAATCTTTCGCAGATGTTCGAGGATATCGCCTATCGCCGTGG
Source organism: Clostridia bacterium (assembly GCA_017544665.1). Classification (GTDB taxonomy): domain Bacteria; phylum Bacillota; class Clostridia; order Oscillospirales; family Acutalibacteraceae; genus UBA6857. Next base: position 41,340 of record JAFYDS010000167.1, read on the forward strand.
CGAGGGCAACTACATCGCCGACGGCACAAAACGTATGTCTGACCGCTTCGGCGGCAAGGAGTACGCGATCAACGCCAAGGGCATGGAACTCGCGGCGTACGAACCGCGCCACGCGGTCGGTCACGGTCTCGGTTATGCCACGGCGAACCGCGGTGGCTGCCACCTCAACGCCGGCTACCTCGTCGTGCTGGAAGGCCTCGGCTTGGATATCGACTCCCTGACGCACCACGGCAAGGCGGCGCTCGCGATCATGCTGCAAAACCTGATGGAAGCGGTCTCCGCCTGCGGCAGCTGCATGTTCACCAGCTACGCGGTTTTCCCGGGCTTCCTCGTTGACCAGCCGAACTGGTTTGTGACAAAAGCCATCCTTGCGGTCTTCCCGTATGTCGGCCCGGTCGTCAATCTGCTCTCGCACTTCACAAAGGTCGCGCAGATCCCGCTGCCGCTGCTGCCGCATATCAAGGCGATCCACTGCGCGACGGGCCTGCACACAACAATGGCGTCGATGCTGACCTGGGGCGCGCGCGGCTACAACACCGAGCGTATCGCCAACGTGATCCTCGGCCAGAAGGCGGACGCCGACCAGCTGCCGAAGCGCCTGACCGACGAGCTGCAGGATCCGAACAATCCGCGCACGAAGGTGCCGCTGGAAAAGATGAAGAAAGTCTATAACCGCGGCCGCGGCTGGAAGCAGGGCATCCCGACTTATCACCGGCTGAAGAGTCTCGGCATCATCCTCGACAAAAAGTACTATGACGAAGCCGTGGCGCGCGCCATGCGCAAGGACTAAGGAGGGACGGCAATGGCAAACGTAACAGTGAAGCTGTTCGGCGTTCTGCGGATGGGGACCCACCTCGCCAAGGAAACGGTGGACATCGAAAAGGTCGAAGACCTGTTTGAATCGCTTAACAAACGCGTTGACGAGGTCTACGCCGAAAACAAAAAAGCCGACCCGACGCTCGAGCACCCGGATCCACTGGCGTTCAAACATACGGTGATCTTCGTCAACGGCGAACCCTGCAAAAACAAGAACCGCGCCCTGCGCGACGGCGATGAGATCTGGCTGCTGTCGCCGGCGTCCGGCGGTTAAGGAGGTGCGCAAATGGCATTTCAACTGAACAAAGACGAATGTCTCGGCTGCGGCGCGTGCGCCTACACCTGTCTGTACCACGCGATTTCTCCCGTGGACGAGAACATGACCCTTTACGCGATCGATGAAAACGTCTGCGTTGAGTGCGGGCAGTGCAGCCATGTCTGCCCGAACAGCGCGATCTCCGCGCCCGACGGCTGGAAGAAGATCAAGAAGGTGACGATCAACAAGGAGCTTTGCAAAGGCTGCTCGCTGTGCCGCCGCGTCTGCGCGGCAGACGCCCCCTTCGGTGAGATCAAGCAGCCGTTTGAGATCGACCAAAGCAAGTGCTTCCAGTGCGGACACTGCGCGAGCAAGTGCAAGTTTGGCGCCATCGTAGTGGAATATGAATAATAAAGGCATAAAAAGACGCCCCGATCCAAGCGATCGGGGCGTCTTTTTAATGTTTTGTTATCTGTAGAGATTTTTCTGCAGCTGCAGTTTCTGCGCCTTCTTGCTGTTCGGACAGCCGTAGTAGCAGACGACTTCGCCGGGACCGGGTTCCGGACGCTCGGGGAACGGATCGACGGCGCCGGGATCGCCGGAATCACCGGGATCGGCTTCGCCGAAACCGAGCTTTTCGATCACGGTGGTATAAAGCTGTTTTACCCAGGACCAGATGATGGCAAAAATGTTGAACATGGCATAGGCCTCCTTTATATGCTATGTGTCAGTGTAACGGATGGTTTGTCAGATTTCCGGAACGATCAGCTTTGCCTGCCGGAGCGCGTCGCCGTAGTACGCGCCGAGCGTCTCGTCGGCGGGGTTGACCAGTACGCCGACGTAGGTGCCGCAGCGTTTGAGCATCCGTGCGTGGATCGCGTCGTCGCCCGTGCTGTACTGCAGCTCGTGCTGCGTCGGGTGGCTGTGGATAAAGCCGAGAAACCGCATCGGTTTGTCGCCGCTGGGCTCGCTTCCGCAAAGCGAGCGGTCGTCGCTCCTGTAATAATTATTATCGATGATTTTGAGCTCTTTGTCAACTGTTTTAAGAATATTTTTTGTAAAAATCGCGTTGTCCGCCGCGCGCAGCGCCCCGTCGCAGGGGATCACGTACCGCACGGCGCCCATGTTGCCGTTCAGAAAGCCGACCAGCGCCATCTGCTGCTCATACATCGAAAGCGGGTGCTGTTTGCTGAAGTGGAAGTACGCCTGGATCGACCGGTATGCTTCCGGCTCGATGACGAGCGTGAATGCGTCCGGGTCGTCGCCTGCGATCTCATAGAAGCGCACGTCGGGGTACCGCGCGAACAGGTCGTCGAGATAACGCTGCGGGTCGGGCTGCGCGATCTGGTCGCGGTAGCAGAACAGCGGCTCGTTTTTGTCGAGGTCGAGCGTGTGGAACGAGTCGCCCTTGCAGGCGTTTCTATATTGGCAGTCTTCGCATTTTTCCGGCAGCGTGCGGTTGCGGAAGGGGAGGAACCTCTCGCGCCAGACCTTGCCGAAGCTGTCTTTCAGAATATTGCCCTGCACGAGGTCCGGCCGCCGCGGGACGTTCGGGCAGACGTAGATATCGCCGTTCGCGAGGATCGACGCGGTATAGATGCCGGCGAAGCAGTAAAACTTCCGTTTGTCCAGCAGATCGCCGAGATAATGGGGACAGCCCCAGATGATGCGCGTCGCGCCCATTTTACGGTTCAAGCGGTTGATCAGCGCGGTGAAATACAACAGCTCCTCACGGGTCAAAAGCAGGTCGGTGTTGTCCATCGCGCGACCGATCGGGTCCATCATGCTGACGCGAATGGAATCGAGCTTCAGGGGATGGAGGATCTCATAGAGCGCTTCGAACTCAAAGACATTGCGCCGGTTCGCCGTGAATGTCACCTGAATATGGTCGAGAAACGCCGCTTTTTTGAGCTTTTTGAGCGCGGCCATGATTTTATCCCAGCTGCCCGGCAGGTGCCGCAGCACATCGTGGGTTTCGCGCAGCCCGTCGACGCTGATCGTAATCGTCTTCATGCCGCTTGCCTTCATCTGCGCAATCGTCTCGTCCGTGATCAGCGAGCAGTTTGTCACCATGCCCCACTCGAAACCCATGGCGGTCGCTTCGCCCATGATCTCGAAAAGGTCGTGCCGCAGCAGCGGCTCGCCGCCGGTGATATTGAGCATGGTATATGTGCCGAGCGTCTCCTTGATATCCGTCAGCGCCGTGAGGATCTGTTCCTTTGACAGCAGCTCTTCCGAATGGATGTCACAGCGGCTGCCGCACTGGTCGCAGCGGGCGTTGCACTTTTTCGTGATCTCGATCAGCAGCGTGTACAGCGGATATTTTTCTTCCATGGCAGCCCCTTCCTTCCAGCTTTCTTAGAGTATAGCGTCCAAAACTTAATGTAGCATAAAAGCGATGTGTTGTCAACCGAAACAGGGCAAATGAAAAGAAATCAGCGGCTGTCTTTTCAGACAACCGCTTTCGCTGTATTGTGTTGTTGTGTTACGCTTTCTGGCTTTCAAACGCCTGCTCGTCCGACTTGCGGATCTCAGCGCGCTTGATTTTGCCGCCGACCGTCTTCGGCAGCTCGTCCACATACTCGATGATGCGCGGATACTTATACGGCGCGGTCATCTTTTTGACGTGGGTCTGCAGCTCCTTGGTCAGCTCGGGCGAGGGGGTATAGCCCTTCGCGAGCACGATGGTCGCCTTGACGACCTGACCGCGGATCGGGTCGGGCGAACCGCTGAATCCGGAAGTCGTCAAACAATGGAAAGAGCGCGTCGGTCACCAGATTTATGAGGGCTTCGGTCAGACCGAAGGTCCCGTGCTGA
>JAFYDS010000168.1 GCA_017544665.1 Clostridia bacterium
CAACTCCTTATTCGTTAGTTTGGAGTTGCGACTTGGCCGCGCGCTTCTCAATGGCGCTTGTAACAACGAGCATCACTGCCCAGACCGCTGTGACGAGAACTGCCATCAGAACACCGGCGGTTGCCATCTCATGCAGCATTTCCGCCGTGTCGGCAGGACTGGCCATTGCAGCGAGGAACGGGAACCAGGCGACAACTTCGCCGTGCCAGACGTGCTCGAACATCAGCAGTACGGCGCCGCCCCAGAGCATATACGAGAGCCACATCAGCTTTCTCGAAAATGCGGTTTTCTCCTGTGTTTCCAACGCTTTTGCGCCGGTCGTCGGCGCGGTGAGCTTCAGTTGATCCTTCTGCTCTTTCTTTTCAAGGACTTTCGCGGCGACGGTCGTGACGATCGCTTCCGCTGTGGGAACCAGAAAACAGGCCATGGATTTGCCTCCTTTCCAATAGGATGGGTCGGCGCACTGGATGCGCCTTGTACCGGCTGCGCCGGTTCCTTGATTTTATTATATCGACTTTCCTTGTGAAAGTCAAGCGTTGCTTTCACCTTTTGCCGTAATCTCGAACTTTGCCGCGAACGACGGCAGCAACGGGTAAAAGACGAACAGACGGTCGATCATCTTCCCGAACGCGCCGATCAGAACGCCGTTGAGCGCCGTCATGATCAGAGTCCCGACGCCGATCCCATTCAGCCGGTGGAAAAACAGCAGAGAAAGCGCGACCGCGGCATGCAGCGACGCGACGTCGCAGGCGATCTTGAACTTGGTGCGGTCCAGCGAAAAGCGGGCGGCGACGCCTTTGACAAAGAAGTCATAGACCTGCGGATAGAGATAGGTGCGGTAAAACAGCGCCACGGAAAACGCCGTCAGCAGCATCCCGCCGGTGAACAGCACGATGCGCAGCTGCATCGCCATGCTGCCCGGCTCTGTTACAGCCGGGTTCAGCAGCGGAATCACCAGCCGCCATAAATCGAGCACCGCGCCGTAAATGAGGCACGTCAGAAACGAACTGAAATAGACGAGCTTCACGCGCCGCATCAGGACACAGAACACCGCAAAGAGGATCGCCTGTACCACATATTCGCTCTGTCCAAAGGTGAGAAACGGAACCTTCAAACTGAGAATATACGCCGGCGCGACGACCATCGAAACGCCGAAGCCCGCCGCGGCGACCATCGCGACCGCGAAGGAGAGCAGCAGGATCGACAGCCCGTAGCAAAGCTCGGACGGAACGCGGCGTTGTCTCATGTGTCTTCTTCCGCCGCCAGCGTTTTGCGCAGCAAAACGGGCATCCAAAGACCGCCCTGAACGCTGCGGTGGGTAAAACCACGGCGCTTCGGTTCGTCGGTCTCCAGCCAGTCGCAGAAGGGGAGCCGGTCGTTCGTTTCCGCGAGGAACCGTACCAGCGCCTTCGAAAACAGGCGGACATTGCGGTCGGTGCCGTCAAGACACGCCGCCCAGAGCATCCAGTCGCTCTTGCCGAAGCCCTTGCGGCTATCAAGCGGCACGCCGTAGGGGGCGCACTTGCGGCGGTAGCATTCGCTTTCGGCGAAATAGAGGTCTTCCGGGAATAGCTCGAAGCCGTACATCCGGTCCCAAACCAGATTGTACTTGAGGCTCCAGCCCTCGGGATCGGCGAGCGAGAACGGCAAAGTGCCGTCCGCGCTGCGGTTGCTGTCGAGCGAAAAGGCGAGATGCTTTGCCTCCGCCATTGCCTTGGTCGGTTTGCCGAGCAGTTCGGCGATTTTCGCGAAGCACGCGAGACCGACGGTGCCCTTGATCGCGAGGTTGACGTTGCGCTCGCTGTGTCCGGCAAAGTCGTCGGTGCAAAGCTGGTTTTTGAGCTGGACGCCCTGCGCAGCGAGATAGCCCGCCCAGCGTTCCAGCAAAGTGAAGTTGTCTTCGAGCTGCGTCGTGTCGCCCGTTTCGCGCGCGTAGGCGTAGGCGAGGATTAGCATATTGCCGCATTCTTCGACGGGCATCTGGAAATGCGGCTCGAAAATTGAAAAGCTCTTGTGTTTATAGACGTTGCGCGGGCGGAACGCGTACGGCGGGCGCAGCGCATAGACCTGTCCGTTCGCGTGCGGGTAACGGCCGATGTCGTGCGGCGCGTAGTCCGCCTTCCAAAGCGGCATGGACGCGAACGCGAAGACGCCAGTCAGCATCGCCTTGACCAGTTCCGGCTTGTATAAAAGGAAAAACGGCGCCGTGGGGTAGGAGACGTCCACGGTGTTGATGCAGCCGTTGGAATGGCACTCTTTGGAAAGATAGAGCAGCTTGCCCTCCGGGGAGCGAACCAGCTTGTGCGCGGCGAGAATCTGCCGCGCAGCGGCAGTCAAAAGCAGCTGATAGTCTTTGCCGAACGCGGCGGCGTCCGAAAGGATCATCTCACTTTGCTCCTGCAGCGCGTCGAACAGCAAACCGCGGTTTTGATAGCTTTCCGCCATCGCCTGCCGCAGATCGGTCCATTTTTCGCGCCAGAACGGTGGCAGCTTTTGCCCGAAGTATTCGATCGCGAGCCCTTCGTCAAAGCCGAGGCAGAACGCAGAAACGCGGCCGGGCTTGAGCGTACGCGTCGCGGAGATCCCGTGACCGGCGCTGACTTTGCCGCCGAGGATACAGTACCAGCCCCAGTCCGCGCCGACGCCGTCGCCCGAAGCGGACAGCGGCTTTTGTTTGAGCTGTCCCATGACGGCGAACGGCCGGCCGTACGCCTGATGGGTATAGAACACGCAGGACTTCGCTTTGCCGTCGTAGCAAAGCTTTTCGTCGAGCGAAAGCGTGACAGTGACAGAGTGTTCCTGTTCGTCGAGCGCTTCATAGACGCAGTCAACGAACGAAACCGGCAGCGACAGCTGATGCAGATCAGACAGCAGCAGCGGCGTCCAGAAGCGCACGCGCAGACGGACCTTCTCGTTTTCGAAAGTATAGGTCGTCACATAAGGCGCAACGTCACGACCGGACTGCGGCAGCGCAGGCAGATCGGACAGACCGAGAAAGCGCAGCGCTTTGCCGTCGACGGTAACGGCGCCGCGGATCGGTTTCGGGATCCCGCACCAGAGCATGGTGTCGCTGTCATACAGCCGGTCGGTATTGGACCAGATGCTGAAATAGGGGTCGCACGTGATCAGTGGATAAGCCGGAAGACGCATATCGCTTACCTCTTTCATCCATATTTTCTCATTTTCAGTATAATGGAAAACGAACGTGTTGTCAAGACAGGTTTCTTTTGTTCTTTTCTCTTGTGTTTTTCGGCCTGGTGTGATACAATAACAAAAACGAATTTCAGGGAGTCAATATGAAGCTTTTCTTTCAGCATGCCACTGTGCTCGACGGCACGCGCGGGATGACCGCGCGCCCGCAATGCGACGTTCTGGTCGAAAACGGCAGGATTGTTGCCGTTGGCGCGCAGACACCGCCGCCGGACGCGCAGGTGATCGACGTCTCCGGAAAATACCTGATGCCGGGGCTCTGTAATCTGCATGTCCATTTGCCGGCAGGCGGCAGACCCGGCAAACAGCGCGACCAGAAAAAGCTGGCGCAGCTGGTGCTGCGCAATCCGGTCGTGAGACGCGTTGCGTTCTCGATCTGCGCTTCTTATGCCAAGGATGAATTGTTTTCCGGCGTTACGACTGTGCGCGCGGTGGGCGGCCTTGCGGATATCGACACACGGCTGCGCGAGCGCATCAACAGTGGCGCCGCGGTCGGTCCGCGGATTCTTGCGGCAAACATGGCGATCGGTCCGGTTGGCGGTCACATGGTCGGCACCGTTGCCGAAGCCGCGCAAAGCGAACAGGCTGCTGTGCAAATGGTGCGTGAACGCGTCCGTCAGGGCGTAGATCTGATCAAGCTGATGGTCACGGGCGGTGTGCTGGACGCGACCGTGCGCGGGGAACCCGGCGTCTTGAAAATGTCTCCTGCGCTGATTCGGGCATGCTGCGACGAGGCGCACCGGAACGGTCTGCCGGTGGCGGCGCATGTGCAAAGCGCCGAGGGCGTGCGCGCGGCGGTCGAAAACGGAGTCGATACCATCGAACACGGCGCGGTGCTCGACCAAAGCGCGACAGAAGCGCTGCGGCAAAGCGGCGGGGCGATCATCTGCACGATCTCTCCGGCGTTTCCGATGGCAAAATTCCCGCGGGATCTGCTCGGGATCAGCGAGACGGTCCAGTTCAATTCCGACGTGGTGCTGCGCGGCATGATCGAAGGCGCAAAGCAGGCGCTTGCCGCCGGAATTCCCGTCGGGCTCGGCACCGACACGGGCTGCCCCTATACGACTCACTACAACATGTGGCGCGAGCTGGTGTTCTTTCAAAAGTATGTCGGCGTTTCCCCTGCGTTCGCGTTATATACAGCAACGCTTTTGAATGCGCAGTTGGTCGGGCTGGGAAACGAGACCGGTTCGATCGAACCGGGCAAGAGCGCGGATTTTCTGATCACGGATCATGATCCGCTGCAGGGCTTTGGAACCATGCGCACACCGTATATGGTCGTGATGCGCGGCAAGCCGTTCCTGTATCCGAAAGCAAAGCGCTATGCCAAGACCGACGCCGTGCTGGATCAATATATGCCCTGACGGCACATTTAAAGGAGAATTACAATCATGCAATCTGTTCGTACAGCCGGTGTGCTGCTGCATCTGACAAGTCTGCCCGGACCGTTCGGGTGCGGCGTGATGGGGGAGGAGGCGAGAGCCTTCGTGCTCCAGCTGCAGCGCATGGGCTTCCACTATTGGCAGGTGCTGCCGCTTTGTCCCGTCGATGAGACCGGCTCGCCCTACTGCTCCTGCAGCGCGCTGGCCGGCAACCTTGCGCTGATCGATCCGCGGCAGCTCATGGCGGACAGCCTTTTAACCGAGGCGGAGGTCCGCGAGAGCGTGTACGGCGGCAGTATGTATGTTGCGGATTTCGACTTTGCTCTCAAGCAAAAGACGGCGCTGCTGAAGCGCGCGTTCGCACGCCTCAAAAAAGCGCAGAAGGAACAGATCGCGCTGTTTGCAAAGCAGAACGCATGGGTCGGCGATTACGCGCTGTACTGCGCACTCAAAGAGAAGAACGGCGATCTCCCGTGGTGGGAATGGCCGAAAAACGAAGCGCGCTATGAGACGGCGAAAGCCTGCGCCGCGCCGCTGCAGAAAGAGATCGACTTTCATGTGTTCTGCCAGTTCGTTTTCTTCCTGCAATACCGCTCCTTAAAGGAGTTCGCCAACGCGCACGGGGTGTTTCTGATCGGCGATATGCCGATCTATGTCAGCCGCGACAGTGTGGACGTCTGGAGCGACCCGCAGCTGTTTTTGATCGACGAAGAAACCTTGTCTCCGAAAGAGGTCGCCGGCGTGCCGCCCGATTATTTCTCTGAGGACGGACAGCTCTGGGGCAACCCGCTGTACGACTGGGACGCGATGAAACAGGACGGCTACCGCTGGTGGATCGCCCGCGTCGCTCACGCGAGCAAGCTCTTTGACCGCGTCCGGATTGATCACTTCCGCGCGTTCGCGTCCTATTGGGCGATCCCGTTCGACAGCGAGACGGCGAAAGTCGGCGTTTGGAGAAAAGGTCCCGGTATGCCGCTGTTTACTGCAATCGAGAAAGCGCTGCCCGACGCGGACATCATCGCGGAGGACCTCGGCGTGTTCGGCGAAGATGTCGTGCAGCTGCTGAAAGATACCGGCTTCCCCGGGATGCGCGTGGTGCAGTTCGGCTTCGACCCGCACGGCGACAGCACCCATCTGCCGCATAATTACCCGAAAAACTGTATCGCCTATCTCGGCACCCACGACAACAACACTCTGCTCGGCTGGCTGTGGGACGCCGGGGAGGATGAACGCGCCTTCGCATTGCGCTATTGCTGCTTTGGCGGACGCGAATGGGGTGAAGGCGGCTACCGCTCCGGCTCCTGTCGCGCCCTGATTGAAACGGTTTGGAAAAGCGCCGCCGACACGGCTGTCATTGCCGTACAGGATATGTGCGGTTACGGCAAGGACGCGCGGATGAACACCCCCGGCACATCGGAGGACAACTGGACGTTCCGGATCAGCGCGTCCGCGCTCGCCGGGATCGACGAAGCCTACTATCGGGAGATCAACACCCTTTACAGAAGATACTACTCCCCGGAAAGGACGGATGCAATATGATCGAACTCATCAACCACGGCGTGCACTATGCCAACGGCGCCATCATTGACGGCAGTGAAGCCGAACAGACAGCGGCGCTGCAGGCGCAGGGCCTGCAAGACAAAGGCCGGGACGGCACGATCGCGTACTCCATCTTGAAAAGCCACAACAAATCCGGCTCCGACAGCGCACTGCAGATCCGCTTTGACGCGCTGATCTCGCACGACATCACCTATGTCGGCATCATTCAGACGGCGCGCGCCAGCGGTCTCAAGGCCTTCCCCGTACCGTATGCGCTGACGAACTGCCACAATTCCCTGTGCGCCGTCGGCGGCACGATCAACGAGGACGACCATGTGTTCGGCCTTTCCGCCGCGAAGAAATACGGCGGCATCTATGTGCCGGCGAACCAGGCGGTCATCCACCAGTACGCCCGCGAGATGATGACGGGCTGCGGCAACATGATCCTCGGCTCCGACAGCCACACGCGCTACGGCGCACTCGGCACGATGGGCGTCGGCGAGGGCGGCCCGGAATTGGTCAAGCAGCTGCTGAAGAATACATGGGACATTCCCGCGCCGCAGGTGGTGCTGGTGTACCTCGAAGGGACGCCGAAGCGCGGTATCGGTCCGCACGACGTGGCGATCGCCCTGTGCGGCAAGGTGTTCAAGGAGGGACTCGTGACGAACAAGGTGCTCGAGTTCTGCGGCCCGGGCGTCAAAAACCTGAGCGTCGATTTCCGGATCGGCGTCGACGTGATGACGACAGAAACGGCCTGCCTGTCCTCGATCTGGGAAACCGACGACAAGGTCCAAACCTATTACGAAGTCCACGGCAGACCGGCGGGTTACAAGCCGCTGCAGCCGCAGGACGGCGCGTATTATGATATGGCGGTGAAGATCGACCTGTCCGCGCTCGAAAGCATGATCGCGCTGCCGTTCCATCCGTCGAACGCGTACACGATCCACGAACTCCAGCAAAACCCCGCGCTGCTGAAAGAGGTGGAGGAAGCGGCAAAGAAGCAGTTCGGCAGCAAGGTCGATTTCCGCCTTACCGATAAGGTCGGCGCCGACGGCATTCACGTCGATCAAGGCGTGATCGCGGGCTGCTCGGGCGGTATGTTCGATTCCATCTGTGAAGCGGCGGCGATTCTCGACGGCAAATCGACCGGCGACGGCTATTTCAATTTATCGGTCTATCCGTCCAGTGTGCCGCTGAATCTGGCGCTGCTCAAAAACGGCGTCCAGCAAAAGCTGCTCGAAGCCGGCGCGGTGTTCAAGCCCTGCTTCTGCGGCCCTTGCTTCGGCGCGGGCGACGTTCCCGCCAACAACGGGCTTTCGATCCGCCACACGACGCGCAACTTCCCGAACCGCGAGGGCAGCAAGCCCGGCGACGGTCAGCTGGCGGCGGTGGCGCTGATGGACGCGCGTTCGATCGCCGCGACCGCCCGGAACGGCGGCGTGCTCACGGCGGCGACCGATATCGACTACGATGTGCCCGCTTACGAATATACCTTTGAAAAGAGCGTCTATGACAAGCGCGTCTATCAGGGCTTCGGCAAGGCCGATCCGGACGCGGAGCTGCGCTTCGGCCCCAATATCACCGATTGGCCGCAGATGTACCCGCTCGAAGAAAACCTGCTCGTGAAGCTCGCTTCGGTGCTCCACGACGACGTGACCACGACCGACGAACTGATTCCCTCGGGCGAGACTTCGTCCTACCGCTCCAATCCGCTGCGGCTCTCCGAGTTCGCGCTGTCGCGCCGCGACCCGCAGTATGTCCCGCGCGCAAAGGCGGTTGCCGCCGAAGAAGCGAAGCGCCGCGCCGGCGGCAGCGACGAAGTTGTCGCCGCATTGACGAAGGTCTGCGCCGACCCGGAAGAAACGGCAAAACACACCCAGTTCGGCTCCTGCGTCTTCGCGAAGAAGCCGGGTGACGGCTCCGCGCGTGAACAGGCGGCCTCCTGCCAGAAGGTGCTCGGCGGCTTCGCCAACATCTGCTATCAGTTCGCGACCAAGCGCTACCGCTCTAACTGCATCAACTGGGGTATCCTCCCGTTCACGATCGACCCCGGTCGCGCGTTCCCGTACAGCGTCGGCGACTATGTCTTCGTGCCCGGGATCCGCGCCGCAATCCAGAACGGCAGGGAAACCATCCCCGCAAAGGTCATTACGAAGGACGGCGTGGAGGACTTGACGCTGTATGTCAAGGGCCTGACCGAAGACGAAAAAACGATCATTCTCGAAGGCTGCCTGATGAACTATTACAAGGCGCAGATGAAATAAGGTGATTGCATGAGAGAATTACAACTGCCCGAAGGCTTTACGGTTACGGCGCACGCCGGCGCGATGGGCACGCCGGACAACTCGATGGAGTCGCTCGAAGTCGGGCTCGCCAACGCGGATATCATCGAATTCGACCTGCGGTTCACGTCGGACGGGGCGCCTGTGCTGTCGCACAACTGGCCTACACCAAAAGACGCGGTGCCGCTTGAAGCGGTGTTCCGTCTGCTTGCACAGCACCCGGACAAGAAGGCGAACGTCGATATCAAATCGACCGACAACCTTTCTGAAGTGCAGAAACTTGCGGAAGAGACGGGCGTGCTCGATCAGATCTTCTTCACCGGCGTTTTCCCGAAATTCGTGCCCGCCGTCCGCGCCGACGCGCCGAAGATCCCGTATTACCTCAACTGCAGTATTCTTCCGCTGTTCAAGTACAGCCACGTCTATGCCGAACAGCTGGCGCGGCGGGTGCAGAAAGCCGGCGCAATCGGGCTCAACAGCAACTACGGCAACGCGACACGCACGATCGTCGCCGCGCAGCACAGAAAGGGTCTGCTGGTCTCTTTCTGGACCCCGTCAACGCCGCAGAAGCTGGAAAAGACGCTGCATCTCAAACCGGACAACATCACCACCCGTACGCCGGATGTGCTGAGGGAAATGCTGAAATAAGAACACATGAAAAAGCCGCCTTGGATCAAACCAAGGCGGCTTTGCTGTATTCTGTTATTCTATCTCTTGCCATGCATTGATGTTGATAAATTCCGCGCGTGTCTTGGAGTACATGATCTTCTGGCTGCGGTAAAGCCCGAAGTAACCCGACAGCGCAAAGCTGAACGCGGCCGCGATCGCGAAGAAGAGCAATCCTCCTCCGCCGAACAGCTCGGTACTCAAAAAGATCGACGCGACCGGACAGTTCACCGCGCCGCAGAACAAACACACAAGCCCGACCGCCGCTGCGAAGCCCGGGTCCAGTCCGAGCAGCCCGCCGAAGACGCAGCCGAACGTCGCGCCGATGAAGAACGTCGGGACGATCTCTCCGCCCTTGAAGCCGGCGCTGATCGTGACGGCGGTGAAGATCATCTTCAGCAAAAACGCGAATGGTGCGGCTTCTCCGTTCATGGCTTTTTCAATGATATTCATCCCCGCGCCGTTGTAATCGTGCGGGAACAAAAGCGACAGTCCGATCAGGATCACACCTCCGACGGCGGCGCGCAGGATCGGGTTTTTGAACGCCTTTTTCGCGCCCTTTTCAGAAAACGTCATCAGCAGGCAGAACGCGATCGACAGCAGCGCGCACGCAGCGGCGAGCCCGACGACTTTCAAAAAAGAGAGCGCGTTGTAATCCGGCAAAGCGCCGAGCGTGAAGCGGACCGGCGCGATCCCGAACAAAAGCGAGATCCCGTAGGCGATCAGAGCTGACACGAGGCAGGGGATCAGCCCCGAGTAATAGACCACGCCGACCGAGATGACCTCGAGCGAAAAGAGCATCGCCGTCAACGGCGTGCCGAACAGCGCCGAGAAGACCGCGCTCATGCCGCACAGCGTGATCAGGTGCATATCTTTTTCATCGAACCGGCAAAGGCGGCCGAGCGTCGTTCCGATGCTGCCGCCGAGCTGCAACGCCGCGCCTTCGCGGCCGGCGGAGCCGCCGACAAGGTGGGTCAAAACCGTGGCGACAAAAATCAGCGGCGCAAGCAAAACCGGCACCGCGCGGTCGGTCCGCACGGCGTCGATCACGTTGTCGGTGCCTGCTGTTTCGAGCTTCGCGAGCTTATACAGCAGCGCGATGACCGCGCCCGAGACGGGCAGCAGCCAGAGCAGCCACGGCTGCGCGAGCCGCAGGTCGGTGACCTTTTCCACGGCGATATGGAACGCCGACCCGACAAGACCGCCGACCGCGCCGGTGACCGCCGCGACGACGACCCATTGCAGCAGCGTGCCGAGGTAAACGAGCAGGCGTTTGCTTTGCTTTTTGAAGTAGTCCATAAGTCCCTCCGGTGACGGGGTAGTTCTTTTTTATTCTAACACAGATTTTGCCGCTTTGCAAATGCTTTTTCAAATCGCGGCGCCGCGCGGAAAAGACTTGCTATTTTCAGAACAATATGCTACAATACTTGAGTATCACAAAACGAAGAAACGGAGGACCCCCTTATGAAAAAATCAACGCTTCTCAAAGCCGCTCTCGGCGCCGGCGCCATCGGCGCGGCCATTCCGGTGCTGATCGACCATCTGCTGATTCACCGCAAGTTCGAGCTGCCGCAGGGCGCCAAGGACGCCGTTTCCGGCGCGGACATGACCGAGCTGCACGCGGTGCGCGACGATTACATGAACTGGCTGGAAAACTACGGCTATGAAGAGCACCACCTCGTGACCGACGACGGGCTGACGCTCAACGGCTTCTTCTTCAAGGCGAAGGAGGAAAGCGACGTCTACGCCTTCTGCTCCCACGGCTACCGCAGCAGCGGCAAGACCGAGTTCTGCGCGATTTTACAGTACTACCTGAGCCGCAATATCAACGTCTTTATCTGCGACCACCGCGGCGCCGCTTCGAGCGAAGGCAACATCATCGGTTTCGGCGCGCTGGAATCGAAGGACTGCATCAAGTGGCTCAATTACCTGAACGACACCTTCGGCAGCGACATCAAGCTGATCATCCATGGCATCTCGATGGGCAGCGCCACGGTCATGCTGATGACCGGCGACCCGAATCTGCCGGCGAACGTCAAGTTCTGCGTCGCGGACTGCGGCTTCACCAGCGCATGGGATGAGTTCACCTACAAGCTCGGCGAAATGAAGGTGCCCGCGCACCCACTGATTGAGATCGTCAACGCGGTCAACAAAAAGATCGGCGGCTACGACTTCAAAAAGGACACCTCC
>JAFYDS010000169.1 GCA_017544665.1 Clostridia bacterium
CCCTGCCAAGAAAAACCTCACCACGTTTGTGGTGAGGTTTTTCTTCATATGAACAGACGTACCCGAGGCACGCGCAGCGTGCCGGGCATCATCGCCGAAGCGCCGCCGGTGGCGGATGCAGCGAGGCGATGATGGCGCAGCGGTCGAAATTGCGCGCCGCTCCAAGGCGCAGGCAATTTCGGGCACCGCAAGAGGGCAAACAAGTCCTTCTGCCCCTGCCAAAGAAAACCTCTCCGCTTTAGCGGGGAGGTTTTTTTATAAGCAAATAACGTACGCGAGGCACGCGCAGCGTGCCGCAAGAGAGCAAACAAGTCCTTCTGCCTCTGCAGAAAAACCCTTCACCAGACAAGCAGTAATAGCTTTTTCTTTCAAAATAGAATAATGGGTAAAAATCACTGTCCTTTTGCATAAAAAACCCCCTTGTTTTTCTCCATATCCGTCAGTGCTTCTTTGCGCGTTTCCGTTGACAAAATGGGGTGTAAAATTGTAAAATATTTGTATATGTGGATGTCTATCTAAAATCGGACTCATCCCGTATAGAAAGAAGCAATCATCTGAAGGAGGCGTCTTTTCTATGACAAGAACAAAAACAACCACCACCCGGCGTGTGCTCGCGCTGTGCATGAGCGTCCTCATGCTGCTGACGGCGTGGGTGTTCGTTGCGCCGACAAAGGCGGCTGCGGCAAGCACGTGGGACGGCACGATCGGCGACCCGGGCAGCGCGTATTACTACAATTCGGGCAACGACTATTACCTGGAATCTGCAAAGGCGCTGGTTCATTTTTTGAACCGCATTGCGAACCAAAACACGTTCGCAGGAAAAACCGTGCACCTGATGGTGGACGTCGATCTTGCCAACCGCGATTTTGGCGACAGCGTCTGGCCGTATAATACCGGGGACAACTATGCGTTTCAGGGCACCTTCGACGGCGGCGGACATACCATCTCAAACTTTAAGATGACGAGTTCCAACCACCGTGTGGCGCTGTTCCGTACTGCGAAGAACGCGACGTTCAGAAACCTTAATTTTGAGAACGTTTTTGTGGACGACGCCAGCGACAGCAACAAGAAAAACGGGTTTGCTGCTCTGGTCGGCTTCATCAACGGAAACGGAACCTCTACGTTTGAAAACATTCACGTCAACAGCGGCAGCATTTACGGCTATAACTATGTCGGTGCGCTGGCCGGTGAAGTCGCAGGCAACGATAGCGGTACAAAACTGGTTATTAACAACTGCTCCAACGGTGCAACAATCAATGCACTCAACGTGCGCATCGGTGGTCTTGCGGGTAGTTGTCTGCCGGCGGTCTATGCAACGAACTGCACCAATACCGGTAATGTCACAGCAGGTTCCACAGATGTTGGCGGCATCGTCGGCTGGATCGAGGATGACCCATCGAGTTTCACCGGCTGCAGTAACTCCGGTAATGTTCAGGGTAAAGACGCTGTCGGTGGTATTCTTGGCTACTTTGGTAACAACGATCAGGATAAAAAAATGACCCTGATCAACAATACCAACACCGGTAACATCACCGCCACAAGCACAAGAGCAGGCGGTATTGCCGGTCATCTGGAAACCGACAATAATTCCCACGAGATCACAGGCAACGTCAACCGGGGTACCATTACCGGCGGGGACGACGTTGGCGGCATTCTTGGAAGAAACAAGGGCTACGGCGTGTGGACAAACAATAAAAACTACGGCGACGTATATTCGAGCGGAGACAATGCCGGTGGTATTGTCGGCGAGATTGAAGATGATAAGCAGACCTTTACCAGCTGCACCAATACCGGTGCGATCCACGGCAAGAATTCCACCGGCGGCATCGTCGGCTGGCTGCAAAACGCTGCGGATGATACCTTTACACGCTGCTTCAACACCGGCAACATTACATCCGACAGCTCCTACGCCGGCGGTATTGCCGGTCGCGGTAATAAGATGATCACCTGTACCGAATGCTTCAATGTTGGCACGGTCAGGAGCGACGGCAATGACAGCGGCGGTATTGTCGGCAGCATTGATTACCACACGTTTTTCTATCGCTGCTTCAACGCCGGCAACGTAACTGCGCCTTCCGGAAAATCTGCCGGCGGTCTGATCGGCTATACCAGCTATAACGGCAGCAACTCAAGTTCGGTTCAGGTTGAAGATTGCTTCAACTGGGGCACGATCGCTGCTGGTACGACCGGCGGTCTTGTCGGTTGGGTCAACGGCGGCAATAGCGGTTATCATGTTGCGAATTCTTATAACACCGGTTCAATGACCTATAGTTCCAACGGCTATCAGTTTGTCGGTAACGGCGGTACGTGCGACGGCGGCTGCTATAAGATCGTCAACACCGGATCCGGTATATATAAAACAGCTGAAGAATTTGAAACCTACGATTTTTCTATCTCCTCCAACTTCGTTAAGAACACCTGGGGCGTCCGGATCGGCAACACGACCTACAAGTATCCGATCCTAACCTGGTACCGCAACATGTTCTCGTTTGAATCGAAGTTTGTGGACAGCGCGACGGGTACGGACACGACCATCCTGAAAAACTACGGCGAAAGCTTCACCGTGCCGAACCCGACCCGCAGCGGCTACGGCGCCGGTCAGTGGCTTTCGGGCAACACGCACCGTCTTGTGCGCGGCGCGACCGTTACGGCGGGCAACACCTACCTGATGAACACGAACTACGACAAGAGTCAGGGCCCGGCCAATACCAACACCGTGGTGCAGAGCTTCTCGGAACCGACAGAAGTGAAGAGCACCAGAACCTACGGTCTGACCTGGAACGAGGGCGCCGCGGCGAATATGTATGCGACATCGTGGGCGAACGAAGAGAACAACACCAACAACCGCTACAGAGCGGGTATTGATTACACAATCTATAACCTGACGACCGGCCACGATGTTACCTACACAGACGGCAGCGCAACCGACTACACGTCCGGCAACAGCCAGTATTTCAAGAGCTACCAGAACAACGGCACCGGCAATGCGACCGCCACACTGGAGGTCGACCGCTCGCTGTATGACGACATCAAGGACACCGGCATCTACCTCGATTATTATCCGTTTATCTACACCATCGGCGGCGTGCGCTGGGGCGTTGAGATCTTTGATCCGGCGGATGCTAACAGCAAAGGCGTTTTGAACAACGACCACTGGACGGCGACGGTCACCGGCACCAGCGGCAAGACCTACACCTATGAACAGCGCTTCAACGACGTCAACGGCAGCGACCACCGCTGCGCCGAAACAAACGGCGACTTTACAACGGAGCCGAACGGTCAGGCCGCAACGGAACGCCGCTACGGTTCCTATAAGTGGTACTTCAAGGGCGCCGCGCCGGACGTCGGCGACAGCGTGACCCTGCGTATCACCGCAATCTGCGTGGCAAATTACAGCAGCAACAACAAGCAGATCCTCTCCGATTGGACGGATCTTACCATCACCGGTACCTGCTCGCACAGCCAGGGCTTCACGGCGCAGACCGCGACCGACGCCTATAAGGTGAGCGACGCCACCTGCACCGCCGCGGCGACCTATTATTACAGCTGCCCGGTCTGCGGCGAAAGCGAAAACGACGCCTCCCACACCTTCGCAAGCGGCGCGGCCCTCGGCCACCACTTTGACGCTTCCTACGGCGTGCACGCGCTGAACAACGGCACTCATAACTACAAGTGCGAACGCTTCGCTGCCTGCGGCGCTTACGGTGTCGGCACAACGGCGGACGCAACCGAGGCCTGCGCGCCCGGTACCCCAGCGACCTGCACGGAGCCGGCGGTCTGCGGCGTCTGCGGCGCTTCGTTCGGCAGCGCGCTCAACCACGACTGGAATGAACCGACCTACGATTGGGCGGCGGACGGCAAGACCTGCACCGCGACCCGTACCTGCAACAACGGGGATCACCCCGAAACCGAAACCGTGACCCTCGGCAACGGCATCACTGCAGCTGTCAAGACGCCCGCGAACTGCAGCACGGCGGGCACCACGACCTACACGGCGGTATTCCAGAATGCCGCGTTCACACGGCAGTCCACGGACGTGAATGATATCCCGACCAATGACGACCACGATTACGCGTTCGATTCCTTCGTCTGGAATCTGACCGTCACGCCGGCAACGGCGCAGGCGAAGTACGTCTGCACACGTGACGGCGGGCACACCGCGTATTATGACGCGGCTATCACATCGTCGCATTCCGATGCGAGCTGCACCGCAGGCGAAACGACGGTCTATACCGCGACCTATGACGGCCATACCGACGAACAGACCGTAAACGGTCAGCCCGCCACGGGTCACACCTACGCGGCGCCCGCGGACGACGCCTGGGCATGGACGAAAGACGGCAATAGCTGCACGGCTGCCGTGACCGTCACCTGCACATCGAACGACGACAGCCAGACGCTGTCCGCAGAAGCAACGCTGACTGCCAGCGAAGCCGCCACCCATCTCGAGGACGGCTACGAGACCTACACTGCCACGGTGACTGCACAGAACGGCCAGATCTTCACCGCGACGCATACATTCACGCTCCCCGCTGAAGGACATCATACCGAGCATCACGCCGCTGTTGCCTCCACCAAATGCGACGAAGAAGGCACGATTGAATATTGGAGCTGCACGGGCTGCGACGACCTGTTCGCGGATGAAAACGCCGCAACCGTGATTACGGACATCAGCGACCACACCTATGGCCCGCACAGTCTCGGCGCCCAGACCCCGGCATCGCCGGCGACGGATTGCCAGCACACCGGCACGGTTGCCTATTATACCTGCGATATCTGCGGCGCGTACTTCAGCGACGCTTTGGCTGAAAACCGGATCACCGATCTGGACGACCATACCGCCGGCCCGCACGATTTCAGCGATCTGCAGTCTGACGATACCGATCACTGGTACGCCTGCGCGAATGACGGCTGCACCGAGATCGACGGCAAGACGGCGCACACCTATTCCTCCGCGCCCGTTTGGGGCGACTGGACAGATGGCAACACGGTCGTTGCGACATTCAAGTGCGATGGCTGCGATCATACGATCACGCCGGAGGTGACCGTGACGCCCGATGCGCATGACGCGACCTGCACCGAAGCGGGCTACACCGTCTACACCGCGACGGTGACCAATAACGGCACGGAATACGAGAACCCGACAACGAAGACGGTGGCCGGCGATCCCGCTACGGGCCATACCTATGCTGAGCCTGCCACAAGCGACTGGACCTGGACGCCGGACGGCGAGACCTACATCGCGACGGTGGTCGTCACCTGCCCGAACTGCACGGCAGGCACAAACGGTCACACCGAAACGCTGGAAGCGATCGTGGAACTGACAGAGGACGTCGCTGCCATCCATCTGGTGGACGGCCACAAGCTCTTCACTGCTACGGCGACGGTTGGCGATCAGACCTTCACTGCAACGAAGACCGACGTGATCGAAGCCGCAGGACACAGCTGGACGCATCATGACGCCGTTCCCGCGGTTGACTGTCAGCACAACGGTACGGTCGAATACTGGAGCTGCTCCGGCTGCGACGAGCTGCGCGCGGCGGATCAGAAAACCGTCATCACCGACATCGACGACGAAACCAGCGGCCCGCACAGCTACGGTGCATGGACACAGGAAGTCGCGGCGACCTGCCATGATACGGGCGTTGCCGGACATTATACCTGTACGCTTTGCCAGGCGAACTTCGACGCCGTTTACGCGCTGCTCGATACGCTGACGCTCGAGATCGATCCCGACGCGCACGTCGCTGGTGAAGAGCAGCTGGTTTCCGCCGGCACCTGCTCCGCGAAGGCGCAGTACAAGACCTGCTGCCGCTATCATGACGACGTCGTTCTCTCCACCAGAGAAGGCGATCTGAATCCGGACAACCACGTCAATACAAGCGAAACGGAGCCTGTCACCGCCAACTGCGTGACCGAGGGCTTCTCTGCCGGCACCTTCTGCGGCGACTGCAACACCTACATCAGCGGCCATGTATCACAGGGCTTCGACACCACTGAAGCCGGCCACAGCTACGGCGTGTGGACGTCCAACGGCAACAACACCCACTCCAAGACCTGCACGCGCTGCGAAGCGACGGTAGAAAACCACACCGTCACAGGCGACTGCGAAGGCGGCTCGGCGACCTGCACAGCCAAGGCGGTCTGCACGACCTGCGGTCAGCCATACGGCGAATTTGATTACAATATCCACTCCACGACCGAAACGGTCACGAAAAACGCGAAAGAACCGGGTTATACCTACAAAGGCTACACCGGCGACAAGTACTGCCTTGCCTGCGATCATCTGATCAGCAGCGGCGAAGACATCGACAAGCTCAATATCGAAGAGAACGCGACCTACAGCGCCGCGGCGACGATTTCGGCCGAAGCGCAGGCAGACCCGACCAAGTACGACGCAAACGACATTGCGACGCTGAACGCGAAGCTCGACGAGCTCGAAGCAGCGTTGGCGATCGACGACAACGAAGACGCAGTCAACACGATCCTCGGCGAACTTGCGA
>JAFYDS010000170.1 GCA_017544665.1 Clostridia bacterium
CATCAGTTCGCGGCGAAGCAGCTTGCGATCCTGCTCCGAACCGTCCGGATCGCAGGACCAGCCGCGGGTACCGCACAGCGCAACAGCGCCGTAAAACAAGCAGTTGTTGTTAAGGAATACGATACTGTCGATCCCGTTCTCTGCAAGGAAGCGCATTCCGTTTGCCGCAGTGGTCCACCAATAATCATGATTGCCCTTGAGAATGATCTTTCTCCCGGGAAGCGAATGAAGAAACAGAAAATCTTCCCTCGCCTCCGCAAGGTTCATTCCCCAGGAGATGTCGCCGCAAACGACGGTGGTATCTTCCTCTTTTACCGTCTCAAAACCCGCGCGCAGTTTTTCCGCATGGTTTTCCCAATGCGGGCCGAACACTTCCATTGGTTTGTCGGTTCCGAAGGAGAGATGCAGATCGCCGATCACATAGAGCGCCATTTTGGTATCACCGCCTTTCTTTCGCATCCCGGTCATACGCGAAGGCAGACGGGAAATGGTGCTTACTTCAGGAATGCGTCAACGACGGCGCGCATTTCCGCTTTGTCGGTCACGCCGTCAAAGCGGATCTTACGGCTGTCCAGACCGCTGAGCGGGGCGGGCGTCGGGATCGCGCAAAACTGTGAAAGCACTGCGAGGGGATCCTCCCACGCTTCAGCGCCGAGCGCGGCGCAGACATCGGCTGCAAATTTGAACGGGCTGGCCGTTGAAACGATCACTGCGGGGGCTCCGTCGCCGGTAGCGGCGCGGTACTGCGCTATTGCGTCCGCAGCGACGGCGGTATGCGTGTCAATCAGATATCCGTGATCCTTCCAAACGCTTGCGATGCGGGCGCGCGTCATGTCGTCATCGCAGCATTCCGCATGAAACAGCTTCGCGATCTCTGCGTGAACGGTTTCACCAACGTCGTAATGACCTTCAGTATTGAGTTGCGTCATGAATTGCCCGGTCTTTTTATCGCCGCAGAGCATATAAAGCAGACGCTCAAGATTGCTGGACACCAGAATATCCATGCTTGGGGAGATGGTCAGGTGGAAAGGCCGGTTTTTGTTGTAAACGCCGGTGCGGATGAATTCGGTCAGCACATCGTTCGCATTGGAGGCGCAGATGAAGCGCTTTACAGGCAGGCCCATGCGGCTTGCGAACCAGCCCGCAAGAATATTGCCGAAATTTCCTGTCGGCACACAGTAAACAAGTTTGTCTCCCGCTGCGATCTTTCCGGCGTTGACATAGTCACAGTAAGCAGAAAAATAATAAACGATCTGCGGGAGCAGCCGGCCCCAGTTGATCGAGTTGGCAGAGGAAAGAAAAAAGCCGCGGCCGCTGATCTCCTCTGCAAACTGCGCATCTCCGAATATCTTTTTCACGCCGGTCTGCGCGTCGTCGAAATTGCCCTTCACGGCGCAGACACCGACGTTATCGCCTCGCTGCGTGACCATCTGCAGACGTTGGATCGCAGAGACTCCGCCGGAAGGATAAAAGACGAATATCCGCGTGCCCGGCACGTCAGCAAACCCTTCGAGCGCAGCTTTTCCGGTGTCGCCCGATGTGGCGACAAGGATGCATACCTGACGCTTCTCGCCGGTTTTCTTCAGTGAGGCGGTCAAAAGATAGGGCAGCATCTGCAGAGCCATATCCTTGAACGCGCAGGTCGGACCGTGCCAAAGCTCGAGATATGCGGTTTTATCATCGGTAAAATGCAGCGGCGCGATGCCGGGATGATCAAAATTGTCCGCATAGGCGTGCGTGACGTAATCAAGAAGTTCCGGCTCGGAAAACTCTTCAAGAAAGCGACGCATGATGTCGACTGCTCTGGCGCGGTAATCCATTGCACA
>JAFYDS010000171.1 GCA_017544665.1 Clostridia bacterium
CATGAACGCCATGCACGATCTGAGCAAGTTCGGCATCATGATGCTGATGTTTATCGGCGCCGGCAGCGGCTCCACGGGCGGCGGTATCAAGATCACGACCTTCGCCGTACTGGTGATGAGCGTCGTTTCCGTTCTGGGCAACCGGCGCGACACGATCATCTTCCGCCGCAAAGTGGACCGCAGCGTGGTAACAAAGTCTCTTTCTGTCGCGCTGCTCGGTATGGTCGTGGTCTATCTGACAGCGTTTGTGCTGTTGCTCGATTCACCGGATGCTGGCGGCGTGCGCGTCCTCTTCGAAGCGGTGTCCGCTTTTTCAACGACAGGTCTGTCCTGCGGGGTGACCGCTGTCTGCGGTACCGCCGGCAGGCTGGCACTGATCCTCGCGATGTATGTCGGACGCATCGGTCCGCTCTGCTTCATTGTCGCGCTCAACGACCGCGAGGAGGACCGCATTGACGAGGTCGTCCCGAACGGCCGCATCATGGTCGGCTGATTCTGCATATTGATCACTGTTTTGTCATAGACTTGAAACGGTGATGATATGGAAGGAAAAAGACGCGTCGGGCAGACAAGCCCGCATAAAAGGCAAAACAGCAACCCGGATTACTGCCTGTTTGTCACATTGGTGCAGTATGCGCTCTGCGCGATGGTGTTTTTGTTCTTGCTCTTTCTTTCCCGCGGCGATTCCGACCGCGCGAACGGTCTGCGCAGCGATTTTTCGCTGATGATGACGCGGCAGCTACAGATGGAGGACGTTTCAGCGGCTGCTTCCGCTTTGCGTGATTATTTTACACCTGCCGTCGGTACGGTCGCCGTGATGGCACAGCCGGACGAGAGTACGACTGTCCCGGATGAAACGCAGACGGAAACGACCACGCAGCTGCACGAAACAACAGCGCAAACCGAAGAAACGACCGAGCCTGCGACGACACAGCCGCTCGAAAAAGAAACGGCGCCTGCGAAAACCAACGCTAAGAAAAGCGCCGGCACAGATGCGGTCAAAACGGCTGCCGCCGTTTCTGCGTCTCCCGCGCATACGAGCATCACACGTCCGGTTGAGGGCGGCCGGTACAGTTCCTATTACGGCTACCGCAACAATCCGATCACGCATCAGTATGCCCTGCATACCGGGCTGGACATCGCCGTTCCGCAGGGGACGGAGATCCGCGCGGCGTACGGCGGCACGGTGCGGCTGGTCGGCGAAGACAGCCGCAGCGGCAAATATGTGACGATCACGCATGAAGACGGCTATGAGACGTTCTACTGCCATTGCAGCAAGACACTTGTGAAGGAAGGCAGTACCGTTGACGCCGGCGATGTGGTTGCCTGCGTCGGGAGCACCGGCTGGGCGACCGGACCGCATCTGCATTTTGAGATCCGCAAGGACGGGGCACGGCTCGATCCGCTGCAGGTCCTTGAGCATGACGTTTGAATTTGCGCGGTTCCGGCTGCAGCTTTGCTTTTCGTTCTTTGCGCTGTTCAGTCTGATGCTGCTTTCTGGCAGCGGGACGGTCGCGCTGCTTTGCTTCTTTTCTTCGCTGCTGCATGAAAGCGGCCATCTTTTCTTTCTCGCCCTGTTTCATGTGGATGTGCGGCTGATCTCATTCAGCGCCGGCGGGATCTTGATCGAGCGGCGCGACGGCGGGTCCTGCGGTTTGTCGGGGGAATGTCTGATCGCGCTCGGCGGCGTGATTGTCAATTGTCTGCTTTGCGGCGCGTTCTGGTTTTGTTACGCCGCGACGAACAACAGAAACTGCGGCGTGCTTTGCGTGGTCAACGGCGCGCTTGCCGCGATGAATCTGCTGCCGGTGCGGACGCTTGACAGTTACCGCGTGCTGGAGCTACTGCTTTATCACCGGTCGCCTGAAAAAGCCGGATCGGCATTGCGGCGCGTGTCGTTTGGCGCGGTCTGTATTTCTATATTCGTTTGTCTTTGTTTGTTCTGCTGCGGACACGGGAATCCGAGTCTTGCGGCTGTTTGTGTATATTTGATGCTGATGCATTGGAAAACGGAGTGAAAAACGCATGTATCCGAAAGAAGTGGAAAAGATTCTGCCGTTGGTGCAAAAGCCCGGTCGCTATACCGGCGGAGAGCTCAACAGTATTATCAAGGATAAAAACGACGTCGCGCTGCGCTATGCGTTCTGCTTCCCAGACAGCTATGAGATCGGGATGTCGCACCTCGGCATCAAGATTCTGTATTCTGTCGCGAACGCACGGGAAGACGTCTGGTGCGAGCGTGTGTTTGCGCCCTGGGGCGATATGGAAGAGCAGATGCGCAAGCATGACATTCCGCTCTATGCCCTCGAAAGCGGCGACCCGGTCAAGGATTTCGATCTGATCGGCTTTACACTGATGTATGAGCTGTGCTATACCAACGTTCTCAATATGCTCGATCTCGCGGGGCTGCCGGTCAAGGCGGCTGACCGCCATGATCTGACGCCGATCGTGGTCGGCGGCGGCGCGTGCGCCTGCAACCCGGAACCGATGGCGGACTATTTCGACGTTTTTTCGCTCGGAGAAGGGGAGGAGATGTACGAAGCGTTCTTCGACCTGCTCAAGGACTGCAAGGTGCGAGGCGCGAGCAAACAGGAATTCCTGCTTGAAGTCGCAAAGCTGCCCGGCTTCTATGTTCCGTCGCTCTATGACGTCTCTTATCACGACGACGGCACGGTCGCCGCTGTAACGCCGAAGGATGGCGCGCCGGCGAAGATTCAAAAGCAGATCATCTCCGATTTGGACAATGTCCATTATCCGGACAAGTTCGTCGTGCCGTATCTCGAAGTCGTGCATGACCGTGTGACACATGAGATCATGCGCGGTTGCATCCGCGGCTGCCGCTTCTGTCAGGCAGGGTTCCTCTATCGCCCGATCCGCGAAAAATCGCCCGATACGATCAACGATCAGTGCCGCGCACTGTGTGACGTGACCGGCTACGATGAAATCTCGCTTTCGTCTCTTTCCACAAGCGATTACACGAAACTTGAAGATCTGCTGACCAAACTCCTTGACTGGACGATTCCCGAAAAGATTAACATTGCGCTGCCGTCTCTGCGCGTCGATAATTTCTCTGATTCGCTGATGGAAAAGCTCAACAAGGTGCGGCGCAGCGGACTGACCTTCGCGCCGGAAGCGGGTACCCAGCGGCTGCGCGACGCGATCAACAAGAACGTGACGGAAGAAGAAGTCATGCGCACTTCGCAAATGGCGTTCCGCGGCGGGTGGACGGCGGTCAAGCTCTATTTCATGCTCGGGCTGCCGACCGAAACGCTCGACGACGTCGCCGGGATCGCCGACCTCGGACAGGCCGTCGTCAACGAGTTTTACCGCAATCCGGACAAGCCTAAGGGCAAGGGTGTTACCGTGTCAATCTCGGTTGCGTCGTTCGTGCCAAAGCCATTTACGCCGTTTCAGTGGGAACCGCAGGATACGCGCGAAATGCTGCTCGAAAAGCAGGCGCATCTGCTGTCCTCCATCAAAACGAAAAAGATCAACGCGAGCTTCCATAAAGTTGACGTCAGCTTCCTTGAGGGTGTCTTTGCCCGCGGTGACCGGCGGCTTTCCGCAGCGATCGAATACGCTTGGCGCCACGGCTGCAAGTTCGATTCCTGGGATGATACATTCCATATCGAAACATGGGAAGAAGCCTTCCGCGCATGCGGCCTCGATCCGCTGTTCTACACGTCGCGGCGGCGTGACTTCTCCGAGGTACTTCCGTGGGATCACCTCGACTTCGGCATCCGCAAGGCGTTCTTGCGAAAGGAAAACGAAAAAGCCCACCGCAGCGAAACGACCCCGCACTGCAGACAGCAATGCGCCGGCTGTGGGGCGAACCAATTGAACGGAGGGAACTGCGATGCGCTGCGTCAGAGTCTGGTTTCATAAGACGGGTCCGATCCGTTATATCTCGCACCTCGACCTCATGCGTACCATGACGCGCGCCATCCGCCGCAGCCGGATCCCGCTTTGGTACACCGAGGGCTTCAATCCGCACCCTTACATGACCTTTGCGCTGCCGCTTTCGCTCGGCATGCAGAGCGAATGTGAAAGCATGGATATCCGGATCGAAGGCGAGATGACGAACGACGAGATTTGCCTCGCGCTGCAGGGCGTGATGCCGGAAGGCATCGCGATCACCGCCGTCAAAGACCCGGTGCTTGACCCGAAATATATCGCGTTTGCGCGCTTTTCCGTGTCGTTCGAGAATGCGGCGGATCCGTACGGGCTGTGTGAACAGGTCGAAACGATGCTCTCCGGCGAGAGCCTGATCGTCCAGAAGCTCGGCAAAAAGGGTCATAAAAAGGTGATGAAAGAGATCGACCTGTTGCAGTCGCTGCAGTCCTATGCGCTGCGCATGGGGGGGGATACGCTGATTCTGGAGCTGACGCTCCCGGCAGGCAGCGCGAACAACGTCAATCCGTCGCTGCTGTGCGACGAGATCCTGAAACTGGACCCTGCTGCGTACTATGTGATCACCCGTAAACAGTTGCTGACGCAGGATATGGAAGTTTTTGCCTGAGGAGAGATAAATAATGAAATTGCATTACCGTGGAAAATTCGACGGCCAAGAAGAAAGCCTGCCGACGAAGGAACATCATCCGGGTGCTGTCCAGTTCCGTGAACCGGAGCCGAAGATGTTTACGCTGATCGCGAATCTCGGCGCGATCTTGCTCGCCTTTTTGC
>JAFYDS010000021.1 GCA_017544665.1 Clostridia bacterium
AAACCCGGTTTTGAAAACAGTTACTCTGCCGGATTCTGTCAAAGAGATCGGCAATACCGCCTTTAACTCATCGGTACTTGAAACCGTCAATCTCGGAAACGGTCTTGAAACGATTGAACGGTTTGCGTTCTCCAACTGCAAAAATCTGGAAAGTATCCGAATTCCTACATCTGTCAAATTCATCGGTCGCGGCGTTTTCCAGTTTGACGACAATTTCAAAAACGTGTATTACGACTGCCCGCAGGACGCGTGGAACGCAATTGAATTCGAACCGCTGGTCTATGAAAATGAAAACGATGAAATTCTGAATGCAACTTTCACTTTTGGCGAACACGACTGGGGCGACTGGACGATCGCGCAGAATTCCACCTATGACGAACCCGGTCTCGCGCAGCGCGTCTGCAAGACCAACCC
Source organism: Clostridia bacterium (assembly GCA_017544665.1). Taxonomy (GTDB): domain Bacteria; phylum Bacillota; class Clostridia; order Oscillospirales; family Acutalibacteraceae; genus UBA6857. Next base: position 415 of record JAFYDS010000021.1, read on the forward strand.
GGATCATACGGAAACGTTTGTGATCCCCGCCTACGGTCCGGCAATCGAAGTTGGGGACTGCGGACAGGACGGCGATCCGGTCTACTATATCGTCTATGAGGACGGCACGCTGCTGATCACCGGCACGGGCGCGATTCGCGCGCATATGCTCAATACCGGAGCCGGGCCCATCAGCGCAAATGTGTACAATTCGAACCGTCTGATCATCGAGGACGGCGTCACGGCCATCGGAAACAGCGCGTTTGCGTTCCTGCATTTCAACAGCATCGACTTCGGCAACACGCTGGTGAGCATCGGCTACGACGCGTTCTATGACAACGACGGTTTCGAAACGGTCGTGCTGCCGGACAGCGTCAAAACCGTCGGCGACTGCGCGTTCGGGCTTTCCTCCTACCTGAAAACAGTTGTGTTCGGCCCGAATGTGGAGACCGTCGGCGACTGGGCGCTGGGGCAGTGCTATAACCTTGAGAATGTTGTTTTCCTGAATAAAGATACTCAAATCATGGAAGGGGAACCCCAAGAACACCTCGGCACGGTGCTGCACACCGTCAACAGCGGCACGATCTACGGTTACGCCGGCGGCGCTGTGGAAACCTACGCCCGCACCTACGGCTTCAACTTCGTCGCGATTGACCGTATCGACTGGATCACCCTGCCCTACGGCGACGACGGTCTGCAGGACGGCGACTGGTACCTCGACCTTGACGCGTTTGTGGACGCCGTCGGCCGCGGCAAGACGGAACGGGAAAAGGACGAGGTGCGCGACCTGATCCGGCAGCACGTCACGTTCAAATACAACCCGGGCGGCCGCTATTTCGTCTACCGCTTTGAATACACCGCTCTGCCCGTGGAGGGCGGCGAGCCGATTACCGGCTATACCGATCTGCCGATCGGGCTGGCCTTGGAAGACGAGAACGCCTTCCCCTATGACTACAACGCGCTGAAGGACTGTGTCAGGCAGTACCGCGCGCCCGACAAGCCGGACGAGCCGACCCAGCCCGATCAGCCAGAGGAGAAGGAAACCTGGCTCGATCACCTGCTCGCCCCGCTGAAATCGGCGGTCAGCACGATCCTCAGCTTCTTCCGCAAGCTGTTCAAAAAGAAGAAATAAGCGAAAAGAAAGCGCCTGCCGTAAGTGGCAGGCGTTTTTGTGTTGAAAGCTTTGTAGTCGCCGCCTATCAGGCGGCTTTGTTATCCACGCCCCAGTCGGCTGATAGCCGACCGCTACGGGGCGCTTTTGCGTTTTATTATAGTTTCGCGACTTCCTCCGCCAGCGTCTGCGTCGCGCCGTACTGCCGCAGCAGTGCGCGGATGTCAGAGAGGTCCGGCGTCTTCGGCGCTTTGAGCGCGCAGCGCAGCATCAGGTTCTTCGGCGAATGCTCGAAATCGACGAACTCGATCACGTCCGTCTCGTAGCCGCAGCGGCGTAAGATCTCGGCGCGGACCGCGTCGGTCAAAAGAGCCGAGAAGCGCTCCTGCAGCAGCCCGTGACGCAGCAAAAGGTCGAACTCTCCGCCGGGGCGGATCTGCGCGTTGATCTCGTGCTGACAGCAGGGGACGGAGAAGACGTGCGGCACCTTGTGACGAATCGCGTGCAGCAGCGCGTAGTCGGTCGCCGTGTCGCAGGCGTGGAGCGTGACGACCATGTCGATCTTGCCCTCGAAGAGACGGTCGGTCGTGACGTCGTTGACATAGAACTGCAGCCCGTCGTAGCCGTAGCGCCGCGCGATCTCGTTGCAGTGCGCGACGACGTCCGCCTTGAGGTCGAAGCCGAGGACGGTCGCTTTTACTCCGCGCAGGACGGTGAAGTAGTAATAGAGGATGAACGTCAGGTACGACTTGCCGCAGCCGAAGTCGAGGATCGTCAGCTCTTTTTTGTCGCTCTTTTGAAAGACGTCGTCGATCAGCTCGACAAAGCGGTTGATCTGCTTATACTTGTCATATTTGCTTTTGATGATCTTGCAGTCCTTTGTGAACACCCCGAGGTCGATCAGCGCCGGAATGTATGCCCCCTCGCGCAGCAGATACTGCTTCTGGCGGTCGTGGCTCTGCGGCGCGGCGGCGGGTCGGTCGGTCTCGCGGACGCGGCGGCGCATCTTGCCGTTTTTCTCTGTGTACTGGATCTCGGTGCCCGCGGCGGACAGCAGCAGCTGGCGGTACCGGACCGCGCCGGTGGTCTCCACCCAGCTAAGCAGAGAGGGTAAGTCGAGATTCTTGTGGAAGACCTGCGCGCCCTTGAACTGTTCGAGCTGATAGCAGACCTCTCCCTTTTTGAGAAACGGCCGTACGCAGACCTTCTGATAATCGTACGCCGGGTCGGCGCGGTCGGAAAACGTCAGCTTCTGCAGCTGCGGCGCCAGCTCCCGTAGATCGTTCAGGATTCCGTCCATAAAGCATCACCCGCAGAACAGTGTAGCACAAACTGCGCGAATTGTATAGAGGGCAGGCGGCTTTCCGGAGAAAATTGCGGGCGAAATTTGTGATATTTTGTCGGAAAGGCTTGATTTTTCGCGCAAATCCCATTACAATAAAAGCGATTACGATGGTAGAGGAATATGAAGTATGGCAAAACAGAGCTTGGAAACGAT
>JAFYDS010000172.1 GCA_017544665.1 Clostridia bacterium
GAGGGGACAACGACCAGTCTATTTTTTAGGCTACCACGTGCCCCGAGAATCTCACCTCAGGGTTACGATTTCCACGACTCTGTAACCCTTGAGCGCCTCAGGAAGACGCTCTCCCCTTTATACAGCGTCAAAACCGTGTCGCCGTGACACAGAACGCCGTTGCCATCGATCGCGACAAGCGACACGAAGGAATCAAAGCCGACATGAAGCGTTTTCTGCTCGCCGACGTCAAGCCGCCGCATTGTAAACAAATCACACGACGCGAGCAGTGTTTCGGTATTTCCCTGCTCCGTCATCGGCGCTGCAAGCGGTTTTCCGCTGCAGTCCACCGCCTGCAGATTTGTCACATCAATCGCTTTTTCGATATGCAGCGCACGCGGTTTCCCGTTCTGCAGTCTGCCGTAGTCATAGACGCGATATGTCACGTTGGAATTCTGCTGAACTTCAGCAAGCAGGATACCCTTGCAGATCGCGTGGAGCGTACCGGACGGAATGAAATACAGATCGCCCGGCTGCACCTTAACGCGGTTGACACAATCGAGCAGCGTATTCTGCTCAATTGCAGCGCGAAACGCTTCCTTCGTCAAATCACGGGAGAAACCATAGATGATCTCAGCATCCTCCTCACAATCGAGGATATACCACGCCTCGGTCTTGCCGTACTGGTGCTCGTGTTCAAGCGCGTAGGCGTCGCTCGGGTGCACCTGTACAGAAAGATCCTCCTTTGCATCGATCAGCTTGATCAGCACCGGGAAGAAATCAAACGATTCACAGCGCGTGCCGCAGAACGCCTTTCCTTCGTGCGCAAGAACGTCGGAAAGCGTACGTCCGGCATACGCGCCGTTTTCGATGATGTTTTCTCCGTCAGGGTGGCAGGACAGCATCCACGCCTCGGCAGTTCTGTCATAAGGACTGTCGATGCCGAACACGCGCGGTAAACGGTTACCGCCCCAGATATAATCCTTCAAAGCAGGTTTCAGTTTCAGTGGTATCATCGGAAAACCTCCGGTCATAAAGTATCGTTTGATTGCATATGGATAACAACAGGAATCGTTATCGAGAAAGGTGTCGGGTCAATGGATCTCCAGCAAAAATGGGTCTGGCTGCTGTGCGGCGCGGTCCTGTGTTTCAGCATCGTCGCCTGGTTCAAAAGCGGTCGTCCGCTGCGCGCGATGCTGTTGAGCGCCGTTACAGGAACGGCGGGACTAAGTGCGCTCTATCTGCTGCAGCAACTCTGCGGCGTCGGTTTGCCTGTTAACGAAGTCACAATCGGCGTATCCGCGGTCGGCGGTGTGCCGGGCGTGATCTTACTGCTGATGACACAACTTATCCTGCGTTGAGATACGCGGCGACGCCTGCGGCGATCCCTTCGCCGATCCGTGCACGGTTATCCGCGCTCAACAGCAATGTGCATTCGCGGTCGTTTGTCACATACCCGGTTTCGATCAGGATGCTCGGGCATTCCTCGAGCCGCGTCACAGAAAACGGGTGGAAGTTCGCGTTCTCGCCGACCTTTGCGCGGCGTTCCGCGTCTCCGGCGTACAGCGAGGTTTGATAAACAGCAAGTACGTTTTGGTAAACGGCAGAAGCGAGCGGCTGCGACATCGGACGGAAATAATAGGTAGAGGTACCGTAGCGCGATTTATTCTCCGCGGCGTTGCAGTGGATACTGATAAACACATCCGGATTCGCCTGCCGCGCGATCAGTTTCCGGTCCTCCAAAGGAAGATAAACATCATCCGTACGGGTAAAGTAAACGGTTGCACCGCGACGTTCCAACGCCTGTTTCGTGGCGACGGCGAGCGCAAAGTTCACCTGCGATTCCGCGACCGCGCCGCCGAAGCCGAGCGCACCGGGGTCTTTGCCGCCGTGGCCCGGGTCGAGCATGATGCGTGCACCAGCAATTCCGCCCGGTTTCTTTTTCAGCGTCAGTACCAGCGTACCGTCTGCTTCGCGCTGCATTGTATAACCGTAATACTGTCCGACCACGCGCAGCGGCATCGTCAGTGACGCCGTTTTATTTGCTGTGTCAACCGTCCAATAGGCGTTGGTCACGATGGCGTTTGAGCCGATATTAACAGAGCCCTCCGCTTTCGTGGTGTGATAAAACGTGAATTGAATCTTATCAGCGGTAAAAGCATTGACGAAATAATGCTTGCCGTTTTTTTCATAGTAGTTTTGTCCGGAAAACTCAAACGTGTACGGCGCGTTCCAGGCGCTTTTGAAGCGAATGATCTGATTGCCATTGTTTGTCTCAGATGAGACGATCTGTATGCTGTTGTCGCCGTAATTATAATCCGGCGAAAGCAGCTGCACCGCTTCGATCAAAACTTTTCTGCCGGACGCAAGCAGATAAAAGTCGCGCCACTCTTTTTCTTCTTCGTCGTAAACACGCGACTGTCCTGTGATATAATCGACCGTACCCTGCACTAGCGTCGTGCACATCGGCGTAAACGTGTCGTCACTCGCAAGTCCGCTCCATGTATCGGCAAACGGCGCGGAGATCACGCAGAACTGCCGTCCGGTCGGCATGATCGTTGTCGTCGGTTCGGTCGTTGTCGATTCTTCGGTGGAATCCAGGTAATTGCCGATACTGACGTCAGTCACGTCCTGCGTCCATAGCGTATCCGCCGGATCGCTCGTTTGCTGCATAAGCAGATCGAAGTCCGCCGTTGTCAGATCGACTTCGCAGTCCGCGCGAAAGTGCAAAACAATCAGCGTCGCCGCGACCACTGAAAGCAGTACAACGCCGATCATGGCGCACAGAAGGATTCGTTTCTTCATTTGGTACGTCCTTTTCGTTATGATGACCTATTATAGCACAGGATCAAAAAAACGGAAAGCATTTGCGCACACTTTTTCCTGAAAATTTACAAATTGCGCAGAATACAATGAACAGCCGTCATACCCGAGGCGGCGCAACACCTTCGCCTGCTTCGCGATCAGGAAAGGTTTTTCCTGCCATTCCAACTTCCCGCGCTCCCCGGCCCATTGATCCGGTTTACCGATCTTGTAGACTGCAAGACCGCCAATCAGTTTTACCGATGAAGCCTCGCAAATACGACGCCAATCTTTCGCCGTCTGTCGAAACGGCAGCGCTTGATTCTCAAAGCCATAGTATAGCTGTGGCACGATCCAGTCGCAGTAGCCGCTCTTTTTGCACCAGAGCCTGACGTCAGCGCAGTGGACTGCTTCGTTTTTTTCTATATCACCGCCCGGACTGACAGAAAGAACGCGGTCGGCGCCGTCCGCATGAATGATTGAATACAGCGACTGCAGCAGCGCATTGACCTGGGCACAGCGCCAGTCGTGTTTATTCAGTTTTCCGCCGGCGTCAAGATATTGTTCATACATTTCATTATCATCATCGTTCACATCAGGCGGATAGAAATAGTCGTCGAGGTGAATCCCTGCAAGCGGATAACGACGCAGCAGTTCTCGCACTCCGTCCAAAATCAACGCCTGCGCTTCTGTTGCCGCCGGCTGCAGATACAGCCCGCTCTCTGTCTCCAAAAAGCAGTCACGTTCTTTATCATGCAGGAGCTTGCCGATGGCTGATTCTGAACCGATCGTCTGTATCTGCTTCCTGTCAGAAAGGACGCGATATGGGTTGATCCAGGCGTGCACCCGAAGATGCAAGGCATCCGCTTCATCCAGAATGACCTCGAGATAATCAAACGGCAGTGCATCGCCGCGCTGCCTGACGATCCACGCGCTTGAATCAAAATAAGCGGACGGATAGATCGCATCAGCGAATGCGCGCACCTGCAAAAACAGATCAGTCGCACCGATGTGTGCAGGTACAAAAAGCAATTCTTTTATAAAAGCGCGGTATTCGCTCTCATTGCTTAACCTTTGCGGATTCCATTCCAGATAGGACAGCCAGAATGCTCGGATCTGATCGGACGCATCGTCTTGCGCTTTTGCTGTTTGCGTCGTAGTTGCCAGCGTAGGAAAAATCAGATAACCGTCGCTGTTTTCTTCCTTAATAGCGCACCCTGTAAGCAGCAAACAGCAAATACAAAGGAGAAATAATCGCTTCAGCATCGTCACCTCTTGACAAAAATGGGAATAACAGTGTATCATAAATCACAGAAAGGACGTCACATAATGTGACTGTGGGTAACGTGTTATGGCTATCAAATCCAGTGAAAACTTGAAGATCAACGAACTCGGCGATTCCAACGTGGTCATCTGTCCCGTCTGCGGGAAAGCGACCGAGATGCGGCTGTTCGAGAATGTGGACGGGTCGATGGTGGCCCATCTGCTCAAAAAAGCGCCGCAGAACATTGCCGTCTGTCCGAAATGCGCGACCGTATTTACGGTGAATCCGCACTATATCGAGGAAAAGAAAAACGGAACCGTCTGTACGCTGGAGCCGCAGGATCTGACCGTTTTAGTCAAAAACAGGTGACGAACAAAACAGAAGCCGCCCGCGGGCGGCTCTTTCTTTATCCTGCGCAGGGAATCAGCAGCATATGGTCCTCTGTTAATATATCCCCCTGCAACGCGTTTTCCTCCTGAATCAAAGATTGTTTTGTCTGGTAACGTTTAGCGATGTCCCACAGGCGCTCCCCTTCCTTGGAAAAGGAAAGCACAAGACTTTGACCGTCACGATCCGTCGCTTCCAACCACACGGCATCCGTCAGGACGCGTTCCGTCTGCATGACAAACACAGCGCCTTCCGCTGAAAGGTCGATCTGCAGCCGAATGATGCCTCTTGCGTCGATCATCGGTTGCGACAAACGCAGCCACACCGTCGGCGTACAGTTCACTTCGTCAGCGCCGCAGTCGAGGGGCTCTTCTGCTGTTAATTCACAGGTACGTTCGATATATTGCAGCGCACCGTCCGTATCCTGCAGCAGAAAAGACAATACAGCGCTGCATTTAAGCTGAACCTTACCGTTTTCGCCTGATATTGTATTATGTGTTTGCAGCACAGTACTATCAAGCAACGTCATGTTACCATCGAGTCCAGTCTCAAAAGTTTCAGAAAATGACCTGAAAAGAGATAGAGTTGATATGTTCAGTGGAAACGCGCGTTCGCTGAACGTCGGCTCCAATGTGCCGTTTGTCGCATAACAGTCCGTAACAACTGTCACAACTTCTGTCCTGCTGCACTTGACAAGCGCAGAAACCTTTGCTGCTAGCTCAATCAGTTTTGCTTCATCGTTGCCGTCGCACTTCGGTTCAGCGTATAATGCACGCAGCGTTAACGAAACATCCATGTCGTCGCCCGCTGTCGCGCCCGGCACTGTGATCACCTGATTGATCGGCAGCGTATGGGTCAGCATGAAAAGAGAGCCGTCGCCTGATAAATACAACAGTTCTACATCCAGTTTTCCTTTGATCAAGAGCTTGCCATCGGTCGCCTCGACCGACTGCAGAACAGGAATTCCCTTTGCGCGCAGCAATCTTCCGACGGCAGGACGTTCTTCGCCCAGCGCCAGCGTTTCAGATAGATCCAGCGTCTTTTGCTCCAGTGCACGCAAAACGGCGCTGGAAACCGCTTCCGTCTGTGTTTCAAGCATCTCATTCGCTGCAGCATATGTCTCTGTTTTCTTTTCCAGAACGTCGATATGGACCAACGCCGTTCCGCTGACAGAAATCTTTCGCGGACTGAGGGCGCGGCAATTGATATATTCCATTCCGGCGCGCACATCAAACACCGCTCCGACCGGCAACGCCTTGACGCGACCGGCAACCGAAAGCGGTATATGCTGTTCCATACAATCCGCCTGATCCGATTCATTAACATAGAGAACGCGAATCACCAGTTCCCCTTCTGCGCCGATGTGTTCACCGGCAGCGGTCACGACATGTATATTCGGCTGTACGCCGCAATGCAGAATCCGCTTGACGTCCCCGCAGTAATCCGGCAGTACAAGATCGGTTTCTATAGACTGGCGCAGAGCGAGATTGGCTGTCTCGCCGCAAAAGGTAAACGACTTTTGTTCCAACGGTAATTCCATGGTTCCAGCTCCCTTTTTGTCCGCCGCCCAAACACGGCTGTTTTGTAACAGGATATGCAGCGAACAATGAAAACATGAATCAAACGAAAAAACCCACTGCCGAAGCAACGGGTTTCCTTCATTTCCAACTTTACGCAGCGGTCGTTTCCGCCGCTTCCTGCTTTGCACGCGCTTTGTGATATTTGATCGTCATAATGATCGGAATCAAAGACAGCGCGATCACGGCGGCGCCGACGATGAAAATGTTGCCGTTCGGTACATACTGCATCTGTCCGCTCGCTTCTTCGAGGAAGGTTTCTCCGCTCGTTTTGACAACCGCCTGACCAATCAGCGAGCCGCCGATCATCGGGATCAGCACGAAGAACAAGATCCAGATACCCTCGAACTGTCCTTTCGAATTGGACGGATAAAGCTGTTTTGCCCAAACCTTTGTCGTTTGCAGGATGCCGACATAGCCGACGCCAACAACGAAGATGCCGATCCAGATGCGCGGATTGAAGATCGCAGACGCATCAACATTCGCCGCCTTGATCGGGAAAAGGATAAACAAGCCGATGATATTGATGATGATCGACGCAATGGCAATATAGGGATGCTTGTTTTTATTGATCAGGATGCCGATCGGAATCGCGGTCAGCATGGCGAGCACCAGCGGAACGGCTTCTATGATGCCCATCATATCGGCAGTGTAACCGAGATAATAGATCAGGTAATTGCCAATATAGGCAAAATAGACGTTGAAGCCGATAAAGAAGATCGCAATCGCGACATGGACGAGCACCAGCTCTTTCAGCGAGAAGAATCGCTTGAAGTTGAAAACCGAGACAAACTGGTGCCAGAAGCTGCCGTCTTTATGCGGCGTCACGTCGTCGTTCTTGTTAAGCGTCACCATCGACAAGAAACCGAACAAGATCACAAAGACGCCCATCACGATGAACAGCAGCATATAGTTGTCGTTTTCACCGACAAGCAGACCGCCGACGACCGTGCCGAGGATCGTGCCGAGTACGGGCTGTGTCGCAAGCGCCGCGCCGATTCCGCCGCGGTTCTTGTCTGTCATAATGTCGTTCATCCAGGTGTTAAAGCCGGCGTCGTTACCCATCGAGCCGAAGAAGCTCATCACGGTGTCAGCAAGCACGACGGAAACCGCCATCAGCAGATACAGCTCTTTGCTGATAAACTGCGTCAGACCGAACGCGATCGTAAAGATGCCCCACAGGACATAGCCCCAGGAAATGAACGTCCGGCGCTTACCGGTGCGGTCCGCCCACGTCCCGAAGAAGAACGTTGAGAATGTCGTCGCCGCAGCAGAGCAGATCAGCATACCCGTGATGATTGCCGGATCTTTCCCGATCTTTGCATAGACAAAAGTGTTGAACCACTGGTTTTCCATGTTCCAGCAGATCTGACCCGCAAGACCAAGACCCCAGACCAGCAGCCACATGGAAAAGCCGGAACGCTTTTTCGTTAACTGATTGTTTTCCATATAGTCGTCACGCTCCTTTCGTTGACAATTCTATTTTAGAATCATACGCGGCATTTGTCAATGGAGAAACAGATAAAACAGCAAAAAATGAAATCTGAGAACCTTGTCGAACGGCCACGTTTGACAAATCATAGTTTTTTATGGTACAATGCAGTAGATTTTTCAACACGGAGGCACTATATGATGAAAAAGCTAATTGCAGTTTTCCTTGTTCTGTTCTGCCTGTGGTCGGTCGCCGCGACAGCGTTTGCCGCGGGCAATATCCAGTTTTTCAGCGGTGTACGTGAAGAAATGTGCAGCGCGGATTACTGGACTGAGAAAGCAACAAATCCTCAAAAGACCATAATGACGAGCGCACAGATCGACGGCTATAACAAGGCAGCTGAAGCAGGGAAAGACACCTACCGCGTGAATCTTTTCGGAGTCGAACGAGGCTATGACGCTACGGCGCTGATGAACAGCCTGATTACCGGAACCGAAAACGAAAAGCCTGCGCGTAATCTATTTATTGTCGGACAGCAGCTGGATAAAGATTCATTCTATCAGGAAATGATTGCGGCAATGCGCAATACTGCACTGCAGGGCGCCCAACTGTTCCGCTATGCGATCTGTACAACACACACCGGAATCTACGGGATTCCGACAGACTTGTTCATCGGCTACAGCGCAACCGATCCCGACAGCGAATTCCAGCTCAGCGAACTGCGTGTCAACGAACCTTTCCTGATTAAGCAGACCTGCACATTCCGCGGCAAAACCTTCTATTGGGGTCTGAGCAGTCACCTGTCCGGCTGGGTCGACGCAGAGCATCTCGCCATCTGCAGCGACCGCCAGACATGGAAGGATGCGTTCCAGGTCAAGACTTCGGCAAGGGATTTCATCGTTGTTACAGCTGATCAGGTGATCACCGAGCCGTCGCGCACGTTCCCCGCAACCTCCCGTGTACGTCTGTCGATCGGTACCGTGCTGAAGCTGGTGGAAGCGGACCGGATTCCGCAGAACATCGGCGAACGCAACGCGTGGAACAGCTACGTCGTTTATCTGCCGACCAGAAACGCGGACGGCACTTATCAAAAGCAGATGACCCTCTTGCCGCAGCACGCTGATGTTTCCGTCGGCTTTTTGCCGTTGACACAGGAAAACCTGCTGAAGATTGCGTTCAAGTGCCTCGGCAACGCCTACGGTTGGGCCGGTTCGCTCGGCGCGATGGACTGCTCACTGTATACACGCGCAGTCTATCGCTGCTTCGGGCTCGATTTGCCGCGCAACACCAACTGGCAGCAGAACGTCCCCAACACAAGAATCGATCTTTCCGAAAAAACTGACGCGGAAAAGCTCGCCCTTCTCTCCAAACTACCAACAGGAACCATGTTGTATTTCCCCGGTCACACCATGCTCTATATCGGTATGGAGAATAACATGGGCTACGTAATCAGCGACACCGGCTCTGTCGTTCAGCCGGAAGGCGATCTGAAAGTGGAAAGCACTTATTCAGTGATTATTAATCCCCTTTCCGCAAGAAGAAAGAGCGGAAGAACCTGGCTGACCGAACTGACCGCCGCGGTCCTCCCCGCCGAGTATAACGGTCACGCCAAAAAGGCAACATTGACGAAGGCAACACCGGACAAGCAAGGCTCGCGCATCGTCGTATGCACCATCTGCGGTCAGGAACTCTCCGTCACGGATATTGCATCACCGAAAAAAATCAAATTGAACGCGAGCAGCTTTGTCTATAACGGCAAAGCCAAGACCCCGAAGATCAAAGCGATCGACACGAACGGTAAAACCATTGACGCAAAATTTTACACCGTAAAATACAAGAACAACAAAGAAATCGGCACTGCAAAAATCATAGTTTCTTTCAAGGGCCTTTACAGCGGCACCCTTACCAAACAGTTCCGGATCGTTCCGAAGGGCACGGCCATCAAGAGCGTGCAAATCTCTGAAAAACGACTGATCGTCACCTGGAAAAAGCAAGCGAACCAAACGGACGGGTATGAACTGATGTATGCGAAAAACGCATCGTTCACCAAGGGCGTCAAGACCGTACGCGTCAGCGACCCGAACCAGACGTATTTCATGATCGATCATTTCAAAGGCAAAACCTGCTGTCTGCGCATACGCACGTACCACAAAATCGGTAAACACAAGGTCTATTCTGACTGGAGCGAAACAACAAAAGTGAACCGTATGTAACAACCGCCATCTGATCCTCCGCTTTTGCGGGGGATCTTTTTTGTAATACTGTTATCATTTCATAAAAGTTCAGCGCGGTCCACTTGACATTTTGTTGAAAATACTCTATATTAAAAGAGACTAATGAGGGAGGAAATATGTCATGAGCAATGAAAAGCCAACCGGCAACAAAGTGAAATGGCTGTTCAATGAGATCAAAACGCACTGGAAGACCCCTGCGCCCGGGAAATATGTTCCCTATAAGGAGTACAAGGACGTTGTGATCTCCGTCGGCAGCAACTACGCAGGCTCCAAAACGCTGGAATATATCGCGTTTGCTGCGTCGTGCTATCTGATGATGTATCACTATAAGCTGCCGTATCTGACCTTCTCGGTGATCAACATCATCAATATGCCGCTGGGCTATATCTGGACGCTGATCTGGTGGTTCGTCTGCGACAACCTCGGCATTCTGCCAAAGAAGACGGAGCGAAAACTGAACATCGTGTATATATCCATGGTGCTCGTCGGTCTCTCGCTGATCATCTTCGACCCGTCGCAGCTGTTTAACCAGAGCGGTCGGTTTGTGACTTATCTGAATTCTCTGGAGGGCATTTCGTGCGCCTCCGCGTTCAAGATCCTCGGCACGCACATTTTCTATAACGGCTACGTCGGCTTCCGCAACATCTTCTGGCGCAAGCATCTGGTGCCGAAGTTCGGTCGTTACAAGTACTGCTTGTATTCTGACTTCATCCCGAAGTCCATCATGGTCGTACTGATCGGCTGGCTCCCGTTCTATAATATTCCCGACGTTGTCACCCGCGTCTGGGTCGCCAACCTGCTGTTTGCGGTCTATAATATGTTCGGCTTCGGCCAACAGATGGAAGCCGCCGCCATGAATATCAGCCCAAATGTGCGCGAACGCATTCTTGTCCGTTCCTACCCCATCAAGATCTCGCACATCTTCAACTCCATACTGGCGATCATACTGCCGGTCTTTATCGGTATGCTGCGTTACAAATGGGCGGATATCAATATGTTCCGCTACGTGATCCCCATCACGTTTATCACGTTTGCGATACTGACGATCGTGTTCGCCGGCCGCGTGAAAGAACGTATCCCGCAGCCGCCGCTCGAAAAGAAGGTGCAGATCAACTTCTGGGACGGCATGTTCGGCGTCATGGGCAACAAATACAAGTGGATCAACACGATCTACGGCCTGCTCGATTCCCTCGGCAACGGTATGCTCGGCATCACGACGATCCTCTATCTTTATACCTTCCGCCTCAGCGGTCTGACCTACAGTCTGATCGTGGCGCTGGTCTCCTTTGCCGGTACGCCGCCCGATCTGCTGTCGCCTTACTTCCTCAAACGGTTCAAATACAAACATCTGATGATCTTCTTCCAGCTCTCTCGCGGTATCGGCAACCTCATCATCGTCTGCGCGATTCTCTTCTGCAGAGAGAAACTCATGCTTTGCGGTACGATCTGCGTCGTCGTTTTGATTTTGATGGAGATATGCAA
>JAFYDS010000173.1 GCA_017544665.1 Clostridia bacterium
CTTTGGCTTTTTCGGCGGCGTAGTCGATCCAGCTGGGCAGAGCAACGTTGCGTCGTACGGTTTTTTGCTCAATCGATCGGCGATATTCTGCGACGTCAATGTCAACCAGAGAGGCGACGCTTTCGCCATGACCGGCAAAACGGCCCGCGCCCGTATCAATTTTACTCAGCGCAGACGGCGCGGGGATTTTCTCGTGATGGTCCTCCATTGAAACGCACTGAAGGCCGATAGCATCGCGTGCCATATCAAACGCGTCGGCCATATCTTCACCCTCGGAAACGATTCCTAAATCCGGAATATCGATATATACAATATCTTTTCCCTGCGTGAAAATAACCGGATAAATAGCTTTCATGCTGTTTTTCCTCCTTGTTTTTTGGTTGGGCTGGAGTATTCCGTCCTATTTCCTGTCTTTCAAAATCTCTTGCGCAGTGACTTCATTGATTTCTTTATGTCGTGGAACCTGCCGTGTTTCGCTGCCTCGTCTGAATATGTCATGTCGTGAGCCGTGATGGTCAAATTCAAAACCCATCGCCTCCAACTTTTTCACGAGATCCCGATATTTCACCACGCTGTCCCCCCCTCGATAGATTTATTATACACACCTGTTGCGCAATATCAAGTGTTTCTGCTTATAATTTTCAGCTGACGATGACGCCGTTGTTCCTCATCGATGTCTGCAACTACAACGGGACGATAGGCAAAACCAAGGTTGAGTAATGCGAAAAGTCTGTTCGGTTACGTTGTCAGTCCGTCCTGAGGTGCGTGGCTCTTGTGTACCTGAGAAAAAACGCGCACAGAAAAGCTCACAGGGGGCCATGTGGAACATCGTGAGTTTTTCGCATAACAAAGGGTGTTCCAGATAAGAAGTCCTTTCAGAATAGCGATAGAGTCAATTTTCAGCAATGACAACCACTTTCCTCTTGCTTGACGTTTTGACGCTAAAAAGCTATCATGTTGTTTAAGTTGGTGAGCCGGTGTTCAGCATCGTATATTATCGCGATGATAAAGGGAATGAACCTGCCCGTGACTTTTTTCAGGAGCTTAAACGGTTTTCCAAGCAAAATCGTCAGCGTCCCAAGAAAATCAATCGTTATCTTGCTGAGTTGGAACGGTTCGGACTCTCGTAGGGAAAGCCGCAGATCGATTTCATAAAAACGCAGGATAATCTCTACGAGCTTCGTCTCGGGGGCGATCGAATCTTTTTCTGCTGTGTTGACGAGACAACGTTTGTGCTCTTGCACGGTTTCGTGAAAAAACGCAGAAAACACCGTCTAAAGAAATTGAACGCGCCTGTTGTGAACGAGACGACGTAATGAGAAAGGGGGAATCAAAATGGCCGAAAAAGTTACTCTCAACCCGACGCCCGGCAGTTCCTGGCGGGATTCGTTCGGGCAAAGCACGTCCTTTGCCGATCAGCAGCAGATCAAAACTCACGTCATGCTGATGGAACGTATCCGTAACGCAAGAAAAGCGCAAAATCTCTCTCAGCGCGATCTCGAATCGCAGGCTGGAGTCAGACAGTCGGTCATCGGCCGTTTTGAGTGCGGCGATACTGACCCCAGGCTGACGACGCTCGTCGCGCTTCTTACCGCTCTCGGTCTGGAACTGAACGTTCAGCCGATCAGGACGGATGTTACGGCGCCGCAGAGTGAACCGATCCCGGCGTGTGATTAACGAAAGAGCAGACGGTGCTTTATTTTGTAGTGTACTATAATCGGCACGCCCGGATTCATATCGTGCCGGGCCGCGCGTACGGCGCGAAGAGTTCTGTTTCGGTTATGACGAAAGGAGCGCACTGCATGAAAAAACTGCTGACTGTCCTGCTGCTGCTCGTCTTCTGCGCGGCGGCGCGGGCCGCGGGGCCCAGAGATACGCCGAAGCCGCAGATCAGCGAGCAGGAATTCTGGGAGATCCTGAATGGCGGCAAAACACTGGAGATCATGGGCGCGCTGATGAAGGGCGCGCCTCTGGAGTCGCGCGACGCCAAGGGGCGAACTCCGCTGCTGTGGGCGATCTGGGAAGAGGACGAGTCGCTGGCCGTGCTGCTCATCAATGCCGGCGCGAACGTCGAAGCCCGCGACGCAAAGGAAAAGAACACGCCGCTGATCTGCGCCATTGAAGACGGCCTGAGCACGGTCGCCCGGGTGCTCATCGAAAAGGGCGCGGACGTGAACGCGACGGGCGAGGATAGGACCACTCCGCTTCACGTCGCCGTCGAGGAGCGCAACGAGGAGATCGTCCGCCTGCTGCTGGAAAAGGGCGCGAAAGTGAGCGCGATCGACGAAAACGGAGACACGCCGCTGCTACTTGCGGCCGAACAGGACGTGCCGAGCATCGTCGAACTGCTCATCGCCGCCGGCGCCGACATTGAGTTCACCGACGAGGACGTCGGTCTGCCGCTCGTCCGCGCCGCGTACGAGAGCAGGCCGGGCATGGTCAAATTCCTGCTTGATAAGTGCGCTGACATCGAACGGCGCGAAGGCGGAGAGGACGACGGCCAGACGGCGCTGTTCGCGGCTGCCAAAAAGGGGAATGTGGCCGTGGCGGCGCTGCTGCTTGACCGCGGCGCGAAGATCGAAACCGCCTGCGAGGATGGGCGCACACCGCTGCTGGCGGCAGCTTCCGGCAGAAAGACCGATACTGTGAAACTGCTGCTCGACAGAGGCGCGAACATCGCCGCGGCCGACGAATACGGACGCACGGCGCTGGTGACAGCAGCCGACGGCGGCAATATCGAAACCGTCGCGCTTCTGCTCGATCGCGGTGCGGACACGGCCGCGGCCGATAAAAACGGGGACACGGCGCTGCTGTTTGCGGCCGAGCGCGGCAATTTCGATATGGTCAGGCTGCTGCACGAGCGCGGCGCGAAGCTGGACGTGCGGGGCAAAAACGGCCAGACCGCCCTGTCGCGTGCAGTCCAGTACGGCAGAACGC
>JAFYDS010000174.1 GCA_017544665.1 Clostridia bacterium
CCAGCGGCGGTACTTGAAATACTTTTCGTTGATCTCCTTGAACTGCTCGTCGAGCACGTCGATCATTTTCTGCCGCGTTTCCTCGTCCACAGGTTCTTTCGTTTCCGTCAGCATACAGTAGCGCGGCGGCTGTGTCGAGAAGTCGGGATAGAAGCTGAAACCGACGAGATCCACGCCGACCTGTTCCGCGGTTCTCCGCGCGGCGGCGTCGACCATCTCCGTGGTCGTTTTCTCGTTCGACACGTTCATGCTCAGGTTGCGGCGGTACAGCAGCTCGACCTGCGGCGTGTTGTTATACATACGCGTGACCTGCACCACGTCCGCCATACGGTAGCGGTACAGACCGGAGAAATTGGTGACAACGACTTCGTACTTCTTGCCGATCTCCAGTTCGTTGATAAGCAGCGTTTTGGGGTCGCCCTCTTCCTCTTCGTCGTTGTCGTCGTCGCTTACGGGGATGAATTCAAAGAAAATACAGTGCGGCAGCAGGACATAGTCGTCCACATCCAGCTCCGTCGGCATGGCGAAATAACCTTCCGCGGCGGCATAACCCATGTTGTGCAGCGGCACATCGTAGCCGATATAACGGCGCAGTTTTTCGACATAGACCTTCAGCGTGGAGCCGACCATGCCGTACGCCCACGTCAGTTGCGGCCAGATCCGCGGCGCGATCGGGTCGTCGAACCCCTTGCGGAATTCGCGGCGCAGTTCCTCGGCGCGTATGGGATTGGGCTTGAATTTTTTGCTGTATTCGCGGCGCAGTTCCGGCGTGATGCGCACGGACGGGCCGATGATGCCGCGCTCGATGTCGTCGCAGAGCGCTTCCCAGTTGTCCTCGAGGTACTCGAACATCGTCGTCAGCAGCGTGATGACCATGGAGCCGAGATAGCTGACCTTGCGGTTTTCCAGCGCAAAGCGCAGCTGCAAATACGCCGTGTCGATTAGTTCCTCATGCTCGGGGTACATCAGCGAGACGGGCGAAGTGCAGAAGGTGGGGATGATCGCCTTGAGATAATCCAGCGGAACCTGACCGGCGCCGTTGGTTTTTTTGCCGTCCTCGGCGGAATGGCCGGTCAGCACCAGCACCAGCGGCCCCATCTGCTCGGGCATACGAATGCCCTTCTTGCGCAGATGATGCGCTGCCGTCGCCACCGAGCAGGAGAAGCCGATACACTGCATTTTCCACAGATCGTTGATGCCCTTCGGCAGTACCTTCGGCTTGCCGACGCTGCCCGAGGAGGAGCAGTAGCGCACGTTGATCCCGGAATACATCAAATTCTTTTCGCCGCGCATCATGCGCTCGACGTACGGCGCATAGTCCTCGTAGCGTGACAGCGGGACTTTTTCGCGGTACTCGTCAATGGTGCGGATATTCGCAAAGTCGTATTTCTTGCCCAGTTCGCTGGTGCGGCTGCGGCGCAGTATCTTGCGCAGCATCGCCTGCTGTGTCTTCAGAGGATTTTTGGTATAGTGATTGATCTCCGCCAGCGACACGTCGCCCAGGACAATACCCAAATCGGAAAAAGGCATTTGCACGCACATCCAGTCTTTTGCAATTTTTCCATTTACCGCTCTGCCAATCCAAACAGGCAGATGGAATTTTGGAAGCGGTTTCATGGTCATATTATTATAGCACACCGCGGATTGGTTGTCAATTTTTGATTCCTATAACTGGATTTTAGAATAAAAAAGGGACTTTTTTCTCCGGATGCTTCCGGATAAAAAGTCCCTTTTTTCTATTCTTTTCGTTCTTCGCTAAATGCGACAGCCCCTTATCCCTTGGCTGTCATGCAGCAGCATATTGTCGGCCGATCAATACCACAGGAAGCCGAACAGCAGGAACAGGATGTAGTGGTACCAGCGCAGTTGGACTTTCACTTCGCACTGTGCGGTTTTGCCGTCCGCTGTTTTGGCTGTGATCACGGCGTTCTTCGTAAAGATGCTCAAGCGAACGAAACGGATCTCGCCGGTATTCTCGTCGACCTGGAGGATCTTGGAGCCCTTTTCATCGACGGAGTACTTCACGCCGGTTTCGGAGGCGGTCAACTGCACAGCAGTCTGGCCTTTTCTGGTGTAGGGAACCGTGACGGCGATCTTGTTGGCGGGACCGACGTTGAGCGCGGACAGTGTCAGTTCGGTGGCCGGGAGCTTGTCGATCTTAGCCGTTTCCGTATGGCCGCAGACGGTGCAGATGCGTTCCTGTTCGCCTTCTGCCTTTTCGGTTGCGGGCTTGGTCACGACCCAGTCGCCGAATGTGTGCGCCGCGGTTTCTTTCGTTTCGCAGTCCGGGCAGACGCGCTCATGATTTGCGCCGGCGTCTGTCCATGCGCCGAAGTGATGGCCGGTCGCGGAACCGGTGTCGGCGATCGTATCGGTCGCGTCGCAGCGGTCGCACTTCGCGGTCTTGGTGCCGTCGGCGGTGCAGGTCGCGTTACCGTCGGCGACATAGTTCGTGAAGCTGTGGCCGAGTGCGGAACCGGC
>JAFYDS010000175.1 GCA_017544665.1 Clostridia bacterium
CGCGCTTTGCGCCGAGCCCGACCGGCTTTTTACATATCGGCGGGCTGTTTTCCGCGCTGATCTCCAAGCTCAACGCCGCCACGACGAACGGGCTGTTTCTGCTGCGGATCGAGGACACCGACAAAAAGCGCGAGATCACGGACGGCGTGTCCGAGATCATCAAAGGGCTTTCTGCGTTCGGCGTCGATATCGACGAGGGCGTGATCGGCTATGAACAGGAACGCGGCAGTTACGGTCCCTATCAGCAAAGCCGCCGCGCCGCGATCTATCACGTCGTCGCGAAAAAGCTTGTCGAAGAGGGGCTCGCCTACCCGTGCTTCTGCACCGAGGAGGAGCTGACTGCCATCCGCGAAAAGCAGGAGGCGCTGTCTCTCGACACCAAAGGCTACTACGGCGAATGGGCGGTCTATCGCGATACGCCGTTTGAAAAGCAGAAGGAACTGCTCGCGGAGGGCAGACCGTGGACCTTGCGTCTGCGCTCGCCCGGCGACCCCGAAAAACGCGTCGCCTACGACGATCTGATCAAAGGCAAAATCGAGATGCCCGAGAATATCCAGGACGTCGTGCTGCTCAAGCAGGACGGCATCCCGACCTATCACTTTGCTCACGCGGTGGACGACCACTTCATGCGCGTCACGCACGTCGTCCGCGGCGACGAATGGATCGCTTCGGTGCCGCTGCATATCCAGCTGTTCAAGGTCTGCGGCTTCCGTCTCCCGAAATACGCGCACATCGCGCCGATCATGAAAGAGGACAACGGCGGCAAGCGTAAGCTCAGCAAGAGAAAAGACCCCGAAGCGGCCGTCACCTACTACGCCGAACAGGGCTACCCGAAAGAGAGCGTGCTCGAATACCTCTTAACGCTCGCGAACTCCAACTTCGAAGACTGGAGAAGAGCCAACCCGACGGCGCCGCAGAGCGCCTTCCCGTTCAATCTCAAGAAGATGAGCACCTCCGGCGCGCTGTTCGACCTCGACAAGCTCAACGACGTCAGCAAAAACGTGATCTCCGTCATGGACGCGCAGACCGTGCTCGACAAGACGCTCGACTGGGCAAAGGACTATGACCCGCAGTTATATGATCTCCTTTCCGCCGACCCCGACCGCAGCCGCGCGCTGTTCTCGATCGACCGCGGCGGGAAGAAACCGCGCAAGGACATCGCCAAGTGGAGCGAAGTGAAGGACTACTTCTCCTACTGCTTCGACGAACTGTTTGAAACGAACCTGCGGGAGCTGCCGGAGAACATCACAAAAGAGCTCGCTGTCGCGGTGCTCGACGCCTACGAAGCCGCCTATGACCCGGCGGACGACAAGGAACAGTGGTTCGAGCGCATCAAGGCGCTGTGCGCCCCGCTCGGCTGCACGCCGAACGTCAAGGAATATAAACAGAATCCGGACGCCTTCAAAGGGCACGTCGGCGACCTGTCCACCGTGATCCGCGTGGCGGTCACCGGACGGCGCAACACGCCCGATCTGTTTTCGATCATGCAAATCCTCGGCGAAGACGTCGTCCGCGCCAGACTGCGCAAGGCCCGCGCGGCGTTTGACCGCTGAGAGAAAGGACGATAGTATGGAAGAGATCAGCTCCAACTTTATTCACGATTTCATAGATGAGGATCTCCAAAACGGCGTCTATGACCGTGTCCAGACCCGGTTCCCGCCGGAGCCGAACGGCTATCTGCACATCGGCCACGCCAAGGCGATCCAGATCAATTTCACGACCGCCAAAAAGTACGGCGGCGTGTGCAACCTCCGGCTCGACGACACCAACCCCTCCAAGGAGGACATGGAATACGTCGACGCGATCAAGGAGGACATCCGGTGGCTCGGCTACCAGTGGAACGAGGTGCTGTACGCGTCAAGCTACTTCGACTTCATCCACGACTGCGCGATCAGGCTGATCGAGCTGGGCAAAGCCTATGTCGATGACTCCTCGGCGGACGAGATCCGCGAAAGCCGCGGCACGCTCACCGAGCCCGGGAAAGAAAGTCCCTACCGCAACCGCCCGGTCGAAGAGAACCTCGATCTGTTCCGCCGCATGACGGCAGGAGAGTTTTCGGACGGCGCCCGCGTGCTGCGCGCGAAGATCGACATGGCTTCGCCGAACATCAATATGCGCGACCCGGTCATCTACCGGATCGCCCACATCAGTCACCACCAGACGGGCGATAAATGGTGCGTCTATCCGCTCTACGATTTCGCGCACCCGCTCTCGGACTACAAAGAGGGCGTGACCCACTCGCTGTGTTCGCTCGAGTTCGAAAACCACCGTCCGCTGTACGACTGGTTTTTGCGTGAGCTTGGCTTTTCGCAGCCGCCGAGGCAGATCGAATTTGCCCGGCTGAACCTCAACTACTGCCTGACGAGCAAGCGGAAGTGCCTCCAGCTCGTGAACGAGGGCATCGTGGACGGCTGGAACGACCCGCGCATGGCGACCATCTGCGGGATGCGCCGCCGCGGCTATCCGCCCGAGGCGATCCGCGACTTCATCAACCGCGTGGGCGTTTCCAAGGCGTACTCCGTTGTTGACTTCGGCCTCCTCGAAGCGTGCGTCCGCGACGACCTCAACCGCAACGCGCCGCGCTGCATGGCGGTTTTGCGGCCGCTGAAGGTTGTTATTGACAACTACCCCGAAGGCAAGACCGAAGAGATCGAGCTGCCTGTCAATCAGGATAAGCCCGAGATGGGTACGCGCAAAACGGTCTTTTCCAAAGAGCTGTTCGTGGAGCAGGAAGACTTCATGAAAGAGCCGCCGAAGAAGTATTTCCGCCTCTTCCCCGGCAACGAGGTGCGGCTGCGCGGCGCCTACTTTGTCAAGTGCGTCGGCTTCGACGAAGACGAAGACGGCGTTGTCACCTGCGTCCACTGTACCTACGACCCCGAAAGTAAGGGCGGCAACTCGCCCGACGGCCGCAAGGTCAAGGGGACGCTTCACTGGGTCAGCGCCGACCACTCCATTCCGTTCGAAGCGCGGCTCTACGACCGGCTGTTCAACGCGGAAAACCCGTCGGACGAATCGAAGGGCAGCTTCAAAGATAACCTCAACCCCGAATCTCTGGTCGTGCTCGAAGGCTGCCGGCTCGAGGGGGGTCTGTCCGGATTAAAACCGGGCGACACCTTCCAGTTCATGCGGCAGGGCTACTTCTGTGTCGATACGACCTCCACACCGGAAAAAACGGTCTTCAACCGGACCGTCGCATTAAACTCCTCCTGGAAATAACAAGACGAAAGGAAGCACTTCTATGAAACTCGCATACCGTATCGTGACGCCGGCCCTGGCGCTCGCCGCCGTGGCCGCCGGCTTCTTCCTCAAGCTGTTCACCTTTGTGATCGGCTCTGCGGACGATCAGATCAACAACCTTGTCAGCGCCGTGTCCTCTCTGTTCAGCGGCGTCAACACGACCTATGAATACTCCGCGTTCGAGATCGTCAAGATGCTCGGCAACGGACCCGTGAACCCGGACGCCACCAAGACGTTTCCGGAAGTGGCGGCGCCGATCATGTCCGACATCATCGCGTTCGCCGTCCTGTTTTCCATCATGCTGCTGATCATGGTGGCGGTCGCCGTCCTCGGCGCGCTCGCGAACAGCCGGAAAAAGCGCATCGCGGTGATCATCACCTGCGCCGTCGGTCTGGTTGTGTCCCTCGCGTGCATCATCGTCAGCAACAACGCGTTCACCAAGATCATCAACGGCGACGTCAACCTGACCGAGCTGGTCAGCGTCATCAGCACCAGCGTCCTCGCGACCATCGCCACGGTGATCGTCTCCGTCACGAGCGCGACGCTGTCCGCCGGGTTCTACACCGTGTTCGGCGTGTTTATTCTGATCATCATCTGGACGATCATTGCCAACTTCATCATCAAGAACCCGATCCAGAAGAGCAAGTCCTACAAGAGAAAGAACGTCAAGCGCACGGTGATTAAGCCGTAAGGCAGACAGCAAGAATGCAAGAAACAAGATAGCAAGAAGTCCCCGCTTTGTGAAGGCAAAGCGGGGACTGGTTTATGAAGCCGTTTCATCCGTGGTGTCGGTGTACCACAGTTCCCTATTACGAAGATATGAAAGGGATAGGGGAACGCTGGATGCGAGATCCCGACACGGATCAAAGCGGCTATGTTCCCTCTGATATGACATACAAAGAGTGGAAGAAAATCTATGTTGACAAAACTTCCACAATGGAAGAGTGGAAGGCAAAATATGTTGACGAAAAGATGAGCGCATCAGAAAGGGTATTGCCGATTCAAGAAAAGATAGCACACACAGCAGAAGAATATGCTGAAATGGTTCAATATGCGGAGCATCGCGGCATTAGTATTTTTCAAGTAGAAAGATTTGATGGTGATACCTCCGTGTTGTATGGCCAAATTGATGCCTTTCATGAAGTGAGATCTGAATTTGGTCTGACAAGTAAACTTACAATCGGGTTCTATGACTTGCAACCCGGAGACTTGGCTTATACCAGCAAAGAGGGTTCTTCCGTTATTTTCGACAGAAACGTGCTTCGAAATAGAGAGGCAACAAACGCATTTCTTGCTGCTGATAACAGGCTTGCAACGAATGATGTAAAAGGCATAGCGTACCACGAAGCGGGGCATCTAATTGCCAAACGATATGGCGAAAACGGTATTGACATTGCATTGCAATCATACTATAATGTAAATAAAGAACATATAACAGCTTCTGAATTAAAAAAGTATCTATTTAAGAGCGTTTCGTCGTATTCTGTTGATGTTGGTGAAGACAAGCGCGAACCGTATAGAAATAAGGACTACAAAGAAGTTATTCCCGAAATTTTTAGTAAATACAAAACGAATAGCGATGCGTTTTGCAATGAGTTTGTAAGACTGTTTAAGGAGGCGCACAAGGTTTGAGAAGGTTTGATTATTTTTGGGCTTCTAAAGATGAGTGGTACGAGTTCAATGAAAACGGTGATCCAAAAGTAAGAACCGATGCGCCACAAGAAGCGCAAGACAGTTACAAACACTATTTGGAACAAAAAAAACGAGCAACCGAACAAGTAAGACAAGGCATATCTATGGACTAACCGCTTGGGCGGGCGGTTTTTCCTCTGAAGGAGGCTAACGAATGATCGAAAAGCTGCTGCGCACATTACATAGCAAGGAGTGCGAAATCTACTACATAAAAGATGGGCAACGTTTCGCATTGGCTGAGTGCAATGCACGTCTTGAAATATCCTCTCAGCAAGAACGCTTACCGTTGCTTGGAAACAGGTCAATGGTGTTAAAGCACTATTTAACAATCGCTGTCTGCGACGATATGAATCTAAAAGAAGAAGTTGACGCTTCGTTTTTGAAAACGATTTCAAAGATTGAAATTGCAATGTTTTTGCAAAGGCGTGATGGAAAACAAGAAAGATTTATGTTTTCAAATATGACGCCAATAGAGATTGTGCTTGATGGCGAGTGGACATTTGAAATCATCGAAGATTATGCGTTGATCCGCAGACTGCTTGCAGAGTTTTAACAATTAGATACATCAACCGTCCATGAGGGCGGTTTTTTCATGCCTCTTTTCATAGGTAAACCTCCAAAACGCCGCGGCTTAGTCCGCGGTCGATGATTCAAGCGCCGCAAGGCGTTTTTTTCATACAACTCTCTACCGTTTCCCGACGGAATAGAAACAGGGACCGCAGTCCGGATCCGCGCGAAAAGAAGCAGGGCGTCTTTTGACGCCCCGCGTTTCTTTTTGTTATACATTAAACAGGAAGTGGACGATGTCTCCGTCTTTCATGACATAATCCTTGCCTTCCGAGCGGACAAGGCCCTTGTCGCGCGCGGCGGCGAGCGAGCCGCACGCCATCAGGTTGTCGAACGTGACGATCTCGGCGCGGATGAAGCCGCGCTCAAAGTCGGAGTGGATCTTGCCGGCGGCCTGCGGCGCTTTCGTGCCCGCTTTGATCGTCCAGGCGCGGACTTCCGGCGCGCCCGCGGTCAGGTAGGAGATCAGGCCCAACAGATGGTAGCTGCGGCGGATCAGCAGATCCAATCCTCCCTCCTCGACGCCGAGGTCGGCGAGGAACATTTCGCGGTCCTCTTTTGAAAGCGAGGAGATCTCCGCTTCGAGTCCCGCGCAGATCGGCAGCACCTCGCTGCCCTCCGCTTCGGCGATGGCACAGACGGCTTTGTACTGCTCGTTCGTGTCGATCCCGTTCGTGAAATCCTCTTCGCTCATGTTGCACGCGTAGATGACCGGCTTGCTCGTGAGAAGCGCCGCCTCGTCGAGCCAGACCTGCTCGGTCTCGTTGCACTCCACGACGCGGGCGGGCTGTTCGTTTTCGAGCGTCTCCTTGACGCGCTTAAAGAACGCCACCTGCGCCGCCAGCGTCTTGTCGCCTTTCATCGCTTTGCTGGCGCGGTCGATCCGGCGGTCGATCAGCTCGAGGTCGGAGAGGATCAGCTCGAGGTTGATCGTCTCAATGTCGCGCTTCGCGTCGATGCTGCCGTCCACGTGGATGATGTCGTCGTTTTCAAAGCAGCGCACGACGTGGACGATCGCGTCCACCTCGCGGATGTGAGAGAGAAACTTGTTGCCCAGACCCTCGCCTTTGCTCGCGCCCTTGACAAGGCCGGCGATATCGACGAACTCGATCGTGGCGGGGGTTCTCTTTTTCGGGTGGTACATTTCGCACAGCGCGTCGATCCGCGCGTCCGGGACGTCGACCATGCCGACGTTCGGCTCGATGGTGCAAAACGCGTAGTTGGCGCTCTGGGCGCCCGCGTTTGTGATCGCGTTGAAGAGGGTGCTTTTGCCGACGTTCGGCAGACCCACGATGCCAAGTTTCATGCTATTTGCCTTCCTTTATTTCGTTGCGGTTTCCAGCGCCTGCCGCAGATCGGCGATGATATCGTCCGCGTCCTCGAGACCGACCGACAGACGGATCAGGTCCTCCTTGACGCCCGCTTCCGCGAGCTGCTCGCTCGTCAGCTGGCGGTGGGTGGTGGACGCCGGGTGCAGCACGCAGGTGCGGCAGTCCGCGACATGTGTGACGATATTGCAAAGCTGCAGCGCGTCCATGAACTTCGTCGCGGCTTCTCTGCCACCCTTCACGCCGAAGGAGATGACGCCGCTTGTACCGTTTGGCATATATTTCTGCGCCTTTTCATATTCGCTGTCACCGGGGAGACCGGGATAGCTGATCCACGAGACGTCGCCGTTCTTCTGGAGGAACTCGGCGACCTTCTGCGCGTTTTCGCAGTGCTGCCGCATCCGCAGCGGGAGCGTTTCCAGCCCGAGGTTGAGCAAGAACGCGTTATGCGGCGACGGGATCGAGCCGAGGTCGCGCATCAGCTGCGCCACGCATTTCGTGATGAACGCCGCCTTGCCGAAGCGCTCGGTGTAGGTGATGCCGTGGTAGGAGTCGTCCGGCGTGGTCAGGCCGGGGAACTTGTCGTTCTGCGTCCAGTCGAAGTTGCCGGAATCGACGACAACGCCGCCGACCTGGGTCGCGTGACCGTCCATGTACTTCGTGGTGGAATGGGTCACGATGTCCGCGCCGAATTCGAACGGGCGGCAGTTGACCGGCGTCGGGAAGGTGTTGTCGACGATCAGCGGCACGCCGTGGCGGTGCGCCGCAGACGCGAAGCGCTCGATGTCGAGGACGTTGAGCGACGGGTTCGACAGCGTTTCGCCGAAGACGCACTTTGTCTTTTCCTGAAACGCCGCTTCCAGCTCTTCGTCGGTGCAGTCCGGCGTCAGGAACGTGAAGTCGATCCCCATCCGGCGCAGCGTGACGTTGAAGAGGTTGAACGTGCCGCCGTAGATGGCGGTGGAGGCGACCACATGGTCTCCCGCCGCGCAGAGGTTGAGCACGGCGAAGAGGTTCGCCGCCTGTCCCGAGGAGGTCAGGACAGCCGCCACGCCGCCCTCAAGGTCGGCGATCTTCGCCGCGACGGCGTCGTTCGTCGGGTTGGCAAGGCGGGTATAGAAATAGCCGCTGTCTTCGAGATCGAACATCTTGCCCATGGCGTCGCCGCTCTGATATTTGAACGTCGTGCTCTGCACGATGGGGATGGTGATGGGTTCCTTGTTGCCCGGCGCGTAGCCGGCATGGACACATTTGGTTGCGATTTTGTAATCGGACATATTGTCGCCCCGTTTCTGAATAGCGTTTTTTTGATTATAGTATAATTCGGAGAATAAGTCAAGAAAAAGCCGCCGGAGAATTCCGCTCCGGCGGCAGTTGTAGTGGAATCAGTACCCGATCGCGATCGGAATATCGTCGTCGTCCGGCTCCGCCGGCGTCTGCGTTTGCAGCCGGTAGGTCTGCTCGACGTCCGTCAGTTCTCCGGTGTAGAAGTTGATCCCGCGGAAGACGACCGTCTCGTCATAGGCCTCCATCAGAAAGCCGAGCCCGCTCTTGTCGTTCGGGGAGCCGTCGTCCTCCATCATCGACAGGCACGGCACCCAGATCTCCGGCGTCCGGTAATCGCCGCCCCGGATCGTGTCGAAGCGGACGTAATAGTGCATGTGCCCGACGACGACAAACGTGTTCGGGTACTTCGTGACCAGCGCACGGTAGCGGGCGTAGCCCTGCTCCACATGGGACGCGGGATAGTGGGTGAAGACAAAGACCGGCTTGCCGCGTTCCGCCGCCGCGTCGAGCTGCGCTTCGAGGAAGTCCAGCTGCGCGTCGGAGTAGTTGCGCTCGTGGCATTCCAGACTGTCCGGCGCGAGAAAGATCAGCGTGTAGTCGTGCAGCGTTTTGCTGTAATACAGCTCGGTCAGCGAGCGGTCCACAAAGGTGTTAAGGTAATCGAGCTGCCGTTCGCGCTGCTCTTCGAACGAGCCCTTCGACGCGTCGCCGTTGCCGACGTCGTGGTTGCCGATGATCGGGTAGTACGGGCGGATCGGGTTGACCGTCTCCATCAGTCCGTAGAAGAACAGTGCTTCGCCGCCGTAGCCGTTCATCGTGTTGTCGCCGAGCAGCACCAGCGCGTCGGCGGTGTCCTTGACGGCGTCGAGATGCTTGACCGACTGCGTGTTGATCTTGAAGCGGCCGATGTTGTTGCCCTCGGTGTGCAGATCCGACATCAAAGCGAGCTGCAGCCGGAGCTTGTCTTTATCCAGCGGCGCGATTCTTTCGCTCTTGATTGGCAGCGCGAGGCAGAGAAAATAGATCGCAAGGAACAGCGCAACCCCCTTGCGCAGCGGTATCAGCAGTTGTTTCATAAGACAGCCTCCCTTGTGTGCGGTTTGCTTTCTATATATATTATACCGAAATCAACCCGGCAAGTCAACCGGGTTGCCCCTGTGTTTTCCTGCGGAACATATTGCAAAAAGCCGCCCGCAGGCGGCTTTCTCTGTACAGTTCAATTACGGCAGGTCGTCGGTGTTCTCGAGGTTGTGCCAGACGCCCTGAACGTCGTCGTTGTCCTCCATCATCTCCAGCAGACGGCCCATCATCTTGAGGTCCTCCTCGTCGGTGAGTTTGACGGTCGTCGAGGGGACGTATTCCACCTCGGCGGAGACGAATTTGTAGCCCTTCGCGCTCAGATCGTCGCGGACGCCGCCGAGATCGTTCGGCTCGGTGCGGATGATGAAGACGTCCTCGTCGTTGATGAAATCGACGGCGCCGGCTTCGAGCGCGTCCTCCATCAGCTTGTCTTCGTTCATGTCTTCGGCTTCGATCACGATCTCGCCGTAGCGGGTGAAGAGGAACGACACGCAGCCGCTCTGGCCCATGTTGCCCTTGTTCTTGTCGAAGTAGTGGCGCATTTCACCGGCGGTGCGGTTGCGGTTGTCGGTCAGCGTTTCCACGATCACGGCGATGCCGGAGGGACCGTAGCCCTCATAGACGATCTCTTCGTAATGGGCGCTGTTGCCTTCGCCCGACGCCTTCTTGATAATGCGGTCGATGTTGTCGTTCGGGACGTTGTTGGCCTTCGCCTTGGCGATGACTTCCTTGAGCTTGGAGTTCGCGGACGGGTCGGGACCGCCTTCGCGGACAGCGATCGCGATCTCGCGGCCGATCTTTGTGAAGACCTTCGCGCGGGCGTTATCGGTCTTTTCTTTTTTGCGTTTGATGGTGCTCCATTTGGAATGTCCTGACATACTGTCACCTGTCCTTCATCGGTATTTCAATACCTTATTACTGTATCATGTTTTCGCGATTTTGTCAACTGCCGCGGAAAGATGCGGCCGCTTTTTGTTAAGGACACCTTAAGTGATTCTTAAGGCAATACCCGATTGAATCTTCATATTCTCCCTGCTATACTGTTGCCAAACAAAAAAAGGAGAGACCTGAAAATGCTGAAAAAACGAATCTTATCTGTCTGCCTGATCCTCGCCATGCTGCTCGTCTGCGTGCCGTTCGCCTTTGCGCAGACGGCGGGACCCATTGCGGATTACGGCTGTATCGCGCTGCCCCGCAGGCCGGGCGATCTTGACCGGATGGTCTTCTTTACCCTCGCGCAGGGCTACACCGCGCTGACGGAGACGTTCCGGGTCGTGATCCGCTATGAAGACTACGACGTGCCGGTGACCGAAGATCAGATGCGGGAATACACCGCGGACGCGTCTCAGGTGGAGACCGTGCAGATCCCGTATTACGAAAACGGGACCCATCAGACCAGACTGCAGTGCTTTGTGCCGTTTGAGCGTCTGAGCGGCATCGTCTCTGTGGAGATCCCCGCCGGCAGCTTTGCGTATGTTGACGGCTCCGCCAGCCCCGCCGCCTCGTTCAACAGGCCGCAGCTGCTGTTTCACAGCACGCCCTTCAACTGCCGCAGCAAGGTGATGCAGGACACGATATCGCTGAACGGCGGGCTCGACGTCGGCGTCGGAGACCAGATCGTGCTCAGCTGCGAACTGCCGGTGCCGGTCAGCGTCTGGCTGGACGGGGAAAAGAAAGCTGACCTTGACGCCCATACGCCCGCCGGCACCTCGTTCACGATGGATACGGAGGGCACACATACGGTCCAGCTGCGCGTCATGGGAGCGGAATTCTCGTCTCAGACCTTCCGTGTGGTGCCGCAGATGCAGGTCTATAAAGATCAGCTGGGCGCCGTGACGGAAGACGTCGGCCTGCTCTTCCTCGCGCCGCTGGCGGCGCCGGTCGCGTTTGTCATTATGCCGCCGGCAGGGATCGCCGCCGCGCTGGCGCCGCTGTACGCGGGCGGCGGAATCATCGAAGTGTTCGCCGCGGTGTTCCGCGTGTTCAATCTGCTGAAGCGGTAAGCGCCGCAGCGGGAAAGCCGTCGTTTTCGGGCGCGGTTTTTCCGTTTTTGTATCGTTCATTCCCCAAAATGCATCGTCTGCTCCTTTGCGATTGCATTTCCTGCGGCGGTTTGGTATAATACAAGTACAAAACCGAAAGGGAGGATTCTTATGAAAAATCGTATAATCGCAATTTTGCTCGCCATGACGCTGCTGCTTTGCGCCTTGCCTGTCTTTGCCGCGGCGGAGGACGTGGAGCCGAAACTCTATGTTTTTGCGGAAAGCCATCTGCGGGATATGAACTACCCCGACTATGAAACACGCACGGAGCTTGCCGTCGGCGACGCGCTCTATATTATCTATGAGGACACGGAGCCCGCGAACGTTCTGATCGACGGCAAGACGGTCTGTTCGTTCAAAGCGAACGAATATCAGAGCTATCAGTACGACGTCAAAGAGACCGGCTCGTTCAATCTGACGATCCGCAGCGGCGGCGGTCTGCGCTTCTCGCGCACCTATACGGTCATTTCCTCCGCGGAGATGTACCGCAAGAGCCTCGGCACGGACCTGAAGGAAGCGCTGTCGCTCCGGATGGATCCGTTCCTGCTCCATACCAGTCTGGACGAGTTGAAAGACGCCGCGAACAACGGATTCCCGGTCGGCAACCCGTTTCTTCCGTTCGCAGCGTTCGCCATGGTGTTTTACAACGTGTTCAGCATCATCTTCTCCTTCTTCCGCATCGTGCGGTAGACCCTGCTTCAGCGCAACAAACCTTCATTGAGAAAGGATGATTTTTTATGAAAAAACGATTGTTTGCAATGCTGCTCGCCGTGACGATGCTGCTTTGCCTTGTGCCGTTTGCCGCAGCGGAAACTGTGACGCCGGAGTTCCGGCTCTCGCTGGAGGACCATCTGCTCAACATGGGCTACGGTGACAGCGACACCCGTTCAGAGCTCGCGGTCGGCGACGAGATCTGGATCACATATCAGGACAGCGTGCCCGCCGACGTCTATGTCAACGGGACGAAGGTCCATACGTTTGCCGCCAATCAATGGAACGACACGTATATCTATACTGTTAAGAACACCGGCACGCTCACGCTTGTTGTGAAAAAGGACGGTCAGGACCTGGTGAACCGCTCCTTTACCGTGATTTCCTCCGATGATATGTACAAGAAAAACGTAACAGATTTCTTCTCGTTCCTCGGGAGTGTAAAACCGGACTGGTTCTCCGGCGGCTTTTCCAAAGAGGACATGGAATTCGGCGCGTGGCTCATCGCTCCGTTTGTACCGCTTGCGTCAGGGTACATGCTGATTGCCGATCTGTTCCGGACTATTTTCTCATTCACTCGCATCGTCCGGTAGAAAAAAAGCCGGTTTTCCGCAGGAAATCTCGATTTTTAGCCGCTTTTTTTGCAAAAAACGCTTGCTATTTTCAAAAAAACGTGATAGAATACCATCATCCGAATTGTAAACCTTGAGAGTGGGCTCCAAAAGCCCGCTCTTCTTTGTTGAAAGGAGACAGCTTTATGGCAAAAGGCGGCAACACCGTCGGTGCGATACGCGCCATTGTGGAGCCCATCGCGCAGTCGCTCGGTTTGTCCGTTTGGGACATCCGGTTCCTCAAAGAGGGCGCGACGTGGTATCTGCGGATTTTCATCGACAAGCCCGGCGGCGTTTCGATCGACGACTGCGTCGATCTGACCCACGCGATCAACGATCCGCTGGACGAAGCGGACCCGATCGAACAGGCGTACTGCCTCGAGGTCAGTTCGCCCGGCGTCGAGCGCGAGCTGACGCGGGACGCACATTTTGCCGCCTGTCTCGGCGCAAAGATCAAGGTGCGTACGATTCGCCCCGTTGAGGGGCAGCGTGACTTTTCCGGCGTGCTGGAAGGGTACGAGGATGGGCAGATCGCTCTGCGCTGCGCGGACGGCGCGGGGCTCAGCTTTGGTAAAAAAGAGGTGTCGTGGGTGAAGCTGGATGATTTCCTGGGCTTCGGTGACTGACACCCGACGAGATACAGAAAGGATTGATTTGGAAAATGAGCAACAAATTTGAAAACAAGGAGTTCTTCGCAGCGCTGGCGCAGCTTGTGGAGGAAAAGGGAATCCCCGCGGACTATATGTTTGAAAAGATCCAGGCGGCGATCATTTCGGCGACCCGCAATCAGTTCGGCAACCGCGAAAACGTGGTGTGCGACATCGACAAGGACGCACAGACGATCCGCGTGTATGTGCGTATCCCCGTGATGGAAGAAGAAGAGATCGAAGAGCCCGCCGCGGAATGGACCGTCGAACAGGCGGTTGCGCACGGCTTTGAAAACGCGAAGGTCGGCGACGAGCTGGAATACAACCTCGACCCGATGAAATTCGGCCGGATCGTGGCGCAGACCGCAAAGAGCGTCATCCGCCAGGGCATCCGCGAAGCGGAGCGTGAGCGCGCGTCGCAGGAGTTCCAGAGCCGCAACCAGGAAGCGGTCACCGCGACGGTCCGCGACGTCAACCCGGAAACGCTCGACTGCACGATCGAGATCGGTCACGCGACGGCGTTCTTCCCGCGCGCCGACCAGCTGCCCAACGACAGCTTCAAGCCGGGTCAGCTGATCAAGGTCTATGTCGCTTCGATCACCGAGAACGGCGGCGTCGGCTACGCGAACATCTCGCGCCGCCATCCGGGCTTTGTCAAGCGCCTGTTTGAAATGCAGGTCCCGGAAATCAGCGACGGCAACGTCGAGATCGTATCGGTCTCGCGCGAGGCGGGTTCCCGCACGAAGATCGCGGTCAAGTCCAAGGAACCGAACGTGGATCCCGTCGGCGCCTGCATCGGCCCGAAGGGACAGCGCGTCAACGAAGTCATCAGCATCCTCTGCGGAGAAAAGATCGACATCGTCCCGTTCAATGAGGATCCCGCGGCCTATATCTCCGCCGCCCTCGCGCCGGCGCAGGTGCTTGCGGTGGAGACCGACGCAGACGGGGCGCGCGCATGCCGCGTCGTCGTCCCGGACAATCAGCTGTCGCTCGCGATCGGCAACAAGGGACAGAACGTCCGTCTTGCCGCGAAGCTGACGGGCTGGAAGATCGACATCAAGGCGCAGTCGGCGATGCCGGGCGCGCAGAACTAAGGAGAACACGCGATGCACACGAGAAAAGAACCGAAACGCAAATGCATGGGCTGCAATGAGATGTTTTCGAAGAAAGAGCTTGTGCGCGTTGTGAAAACCAAAATTGCCGACGATCCGGAGACCTACGAGATCACGCTCGATTTGACCGGCAAAAAAGCCGGGCGCGGCGCCTACGTCTGCAAAAAGGCGGAATGCCTCAGAAAGGCGCGCAAAGCAAAACGGCTCGAGCGGGCGCTCGATTGCAGTATTCCGGACGACGTTTACGAAAAACTGGAACAGGAGATGGGCGCCGATGCTTGAACAAAAGGCGCTGTCGCTGCTGAGCCTTGCGCGCCGGGCGGGGAGACTTTCGCTCGGACATGACGCCGCCGAGGAGGCGATCGTCAAAAACCGCGCGTGTCTGTGCCTTTGCTGCGCGGACGCGTCCGAACGGCTGCAGCGAGAAATGCGCCACGCCTGCTCCTACGCGCATAAATCCATCCCATATCGCACGACGACGATTCCGATGGCGCTGCTTTCGCAGGCGATCGGGAGCAGAGCGGCCGTGATCACGGTCGATGACGCGGGGTTTGCCGCGCGTCTCGAGACTCTGCTTGATGAGATTCGGAACACAGGAAAGGAATGATACTATGCCGAGAGACAAATATAAGGTGCACGAAGTCGCAAAGGACTTCGGCACGACCAGCAAGAAGATCATTGAACTGCTTGCAAAATACAACGATATTGAGCGCAAACATACGACCGTACTGGAAGACGCGGAACTGAACTATCTGTTCGATTCGATCACGCAGTCGCACGAGGTCGCGTCGTTTGACGCTTACTTTGCCGCGGGCGCGCCGAAAGAGGAAGCGAAGCCCGCAACGCAGGAGGAACCGAAAAAGGCGACGCCGATCTCCGGAAAGCGGGAGCAGCCGGCCGAGCCCGAAGCGGAGCCGAAGGGCGCCAAGAAGGCGCCGGCAGCGAAACCGGCGCAGGGACAGAAGCCTGCCGCGCCGGCGGAGAAGCCTGTCCAGATTACGCCGCAGCCGCCGAAGAAGAAGGAAAAAGACAAGAACAAGCCGATGCAGGCGCGCACCAAGGGCGAGACCAAGCG
This sequence comes from Clostridia bacterium, assembly GCA_017544665.1. GTDB lineage: Bacteria > Bacillota > Clostridia > Oscillospirales > Acutalibacteraceae > UBA6857. The sequence goes on from JAFYDS010000175.1 coordinate 15,393, forward strand.
TGTCGATACCCGCCAGAGCAACGTCGATCTCGACAAGTACAACGAACGCTACGAAGAGATCGCGCCGGCGAACCGCATGAACAGCGACAACGCTCAGCGCAAGCAGAAGCTCAACCAGAAGAGCAAGCAATACCGCAAACCCGGCGCGGGCCGCTCCGCCAAGCGCGAGACCGAGGCCGAACGCCTGAAGCGTATTGCCGCCGAGCGTGCCAAGCACCAGATCACGATCAAGGTGCCCGACGAGATCACGGTCGGCGAACTTGCCGCGATGCTGAAAATGACGGCCGCCGAGGTCATCAAGAAGCTGTTCTCGCTCGGCGTGATGGCGACGGTCAACGAAGTGATCGACTTTGATACCGCCGAGATCGTGGCGACCGAGCTGGGCGCCAAGGTCGAAAAGCAGGTCGTCGTGACGATCGAAGAGCAGATCATCGACGACAGCGAAGACAAGGAAGAGGATCTCCAGCGCCGCGACCCGGTCGTGGTGGTCATGGGTCACGTCGACCACGGCAAGACCTCGATCCTCGACGCGATCCGCAACACCGCCGTCACCGAGACCGAAGCGGGCGGCATCACCCAGCATATCGGCGCCTACCGCGTCGAGATCAACGGCCAGATGATCACCTTCCTCGACACCCCGGGTCACGCGGCGTTCACCTCGATGCGCGCGCGCGGCGCGATGGCGACCGACATCGCCGTGCTGGTCGTCGCCGCAGACGACGGCATCATGCCGCAGACGATCGAAGCGATCAACCACGCGAAAGCGGCGGGCGTCCAGATCATCGTGGCAATCAACAAGATGGACAAAGAAGGCGCGAACCCCGAACGGATCAAGCAGCAGCTGACCGAATACAGCCTCGTGCCCGAAGAATGGGGCGGCGACACGATCTGTGTGCCGGTGTCCGCCAAGACGCAGATGGGTATCGATTCGCTGCTCGAATCCATCCTTCTCGTCGCCGAAGTGGCCGAGCTGAA
>JAFYDS010000176.1 GCA_017544665.1 Clostridia bacterium
CGAAGGATGTGCAGAAGATCGGCGAGGAAGCCAAGGTCGCCATCCGCAATATCCGCCGCGACTGCATGGAAAAGCTCAAAGCCATGAAGAAAAACAGCGACATCACCGAAGATGACCTGAAAGACGGCGAAAAAGAGATCCAGAAGATCACCGACGGCTTTGTCAAGGACATCGAAGAAACTGCCGCTGCCAAGGAAAAGGAAATCCTGGAAATCTGAGCGCAGTGTGCAGCGGGCAGTGAACCGTGAAGAACACGGGGACTGTTCGCTGCTTTTTGCGATTTAGGAGGAATGCGCCATGGAAAAGCAAAAGGTGCTTCCGCGTCATATCGCGGTCATCATGGACGGAAACGGCCGCTGGGCGAAACAGCGCGGCCTGCCGCGGACCGAAGGGCATAAAAAAGGCGCCGAGGTGTTCCGGCAGATCTGTCAGTACGCCGCGGACATCGGCATCGAATATCTGAGCTTCTACGCGTTTTCCACCGAGAACTGGAAACGGTCGGCGCAGGAGGTCGACGCGATCATGGACCTGCTGCGGCACTATCTCAACGAGATGGAAGAGCGCGAAAAGGAGAACGAAGAGGGCCGCTACCGGATCCGCTTTCTCGGCGCGCGCGAAGGGATGCCGGCCGACATCGCCTATCTGATGGACGAGGTCGAAGAACGGTCCAAAGACAAAACGCGGATGTTCGTCAATCTCTGCGTCAACTACGGCGGCAGAGACGAGATCGTGCACGCCGCACGCGCGCTGGCAAAAAAGGCGCAAAGCGGCGAGCTGTCGCCCGACGACATCACGGAACAGTCGATCTCCGACCTGCTCTACACCGCCGGACAGCCGGATCCCGATCTGGTGATCCGCCCGAGCGGAGAATACCGGCTGTCGAACTTTTTGATCTGGCAGTCCGCCTACGCCGAGTTCTACTACGATAACGTGCTTTGGCCGGACTTTACGCCCGCCGACTTCGACCGGGCGATCGACGCCTACAACCAACGCGACCGCCGGTTCGGCAACGCAAAATAAGCAAAAAGGAAATCGTTTTTATGGGAAAGACAGAAGAGAAAAAGGGAAAGTTCCGCATGAAAGCGGGCCGCGCCAAATCCACGCTGATCATCGTGGCGGTGCTTGCGGTCTATGTGCTTTCGGTACACTTCAACATCCGCCTTGTCTATACGCTGATCACGGCGCTTGTCACGGCGCGCGCGACCTATGAGCTGATCCACGCGGTCGGCGGCAGAAGCAAGGTGCTGTTCACCGTGGCCTGTCTGTTTTCGGCCTGTTACGTCTTCACGGTGGGCTATCACGTCACGGTGCCGCACATCCCCGTCGTGATCAGCTTCTATGTGCTCTTGTTGCTGATTTTGACCGTTGCGCTCAACCAGTCGATCCAGTTCATCCATACGGTGATGGCGATCTTCGGCTCGGTCTGCGTGACCTATTCTCTGTCGATCTTCATCCGGCTCAACGATCTGCCGCTGCTCAACGACCGCTTCACCCATTTGGAGGGACTCTATCTCTTCTGGATTGCGTTCATCTGCTCGTGGGTGACCGACGCGTTCGCGTTCATCGTGGGCAGCAAATGCGGCAGGCATAAGATGTGCAAAAACATCAGCCCCAAAAAGAGCTGGGAGGGCGCGGTCGGCGGCGTGCTGATCACCGCCGCGATCAACGTGATCGTACTGGTCGGCTATACCCATATCGCGACAAATGTGATGGGCTACGCATATTTTATGCTCGAATCGAACATAAAATATCTGTATGTGTTCCTGATCTCCTGTGCGCTGTCGATCGTCAGTATGTTCGGCGATCTTGCCGCCTCGGTGCTCAAGCGCAACGTCGGGATCAAGGATTACAGCAATCTGCTGCCCGGCCACGGCGGGATCATGGACCGCTTCGATTCATGTACCTTCGTGCTGCCGGTGCTTTGGGGCATTTATAGTTTCATTTATGGTTGATTTGCTAAAATCACCCGAAAAGAGGGTGTTGAACCGATGACACAAACGCTTTCTATCCTCGGCTCGACCGGGTCGATCGGGACGCAGAGCCTCGACGTCGCGGAAAAGCTGGGCATGAAGATCGCCTGCCTGACGGCGCATTCCAACGACCGTCTTCTGGAAGAACAGGCGAGAAAATACAAGCCGCATACCGTTGCCCTTGTGGATGAAGACGCGGCAAAGCGGCTCAAAATCGCATTACAGGATACCTCCATCCGGGTCCTTTCCGGCATGGAGGGCGTTTGCGTTTGCGCCGCCGACAAAGACAGCGACACCGTTCTGACCAGCGTCGTCGGTATGGCGGGGCTGCGTCCGACGCTGTGCGCGATCGAAGCGAAAAAGAAGATCGCCCTCGCCAACAAGGAAACGCTTGTGGCGGGCGGCGCCCTTGTCACAAAAAAAGCGAAGGAACACGGCGTCGAGATCCTGCCTGTGGACAGCGAGCATTCCGCGATCTTTCAGTCGCTGCAGGGCATGCACCGCAAAGAGGAGCTCAAATCGATCTTTCTGACGGCGTCCGGTGGCCCGTTCTTCGGTAAGACGAGAGAAGAACTCGCCGATGTGACGCTCGCGCAGGCGCTCAAGCACCCCAACTGGAGCATGGGCGCGAAGATCACCGTGGATTCCGCCACGATGATGAACAAGGGGCTCGAGCTGATCGAGGCCGTGTGGCTGTTCGGCGTGCGTCCCAGCCAGATCGAAGTGGTCGTCCATCGCGAAAGCGTCGTCCACTCCGCCGTTGAATTCGTTGATAACTCCGTGATCGCGCAGCTCGGCGTGCCCGATATGCGCATCCCGATCCAATATGCGCTGACCTGGCCGGCGCGCTATCCGTCCCCGGTGCAAAAGCTGTCGCTGCCGGATTACGGCAAACTGACCTTCAGCAAGCCGGACGAAGACACCTTCCGCTGTATCGCTCTTTGCCGCGGTGCCATCGAACGCGGCGGACTGTACCCCTGTATCGCCAACGGCGCGAACGAAGAGGCGAACGCTCTCTTCCGCGGCGGCAAGATCGGCTTTCTCGACATCGCCGACCTTGTGGCGGGCGCGCTCGAATCGGTCCCGTCCAAAGAAAACTATACGATCGACGACGTCTTTGACGCCGATGGGGCGGCAAGAGCTTATGTGCGGGAGCACATAAGCTAATTCGGAATTCCGAATTGATTTCCAATCTCTCACCCATCCGGAGGTACCAACCCAATGAATCTTCCCTTCCTCGTCACCCTCGGCACAATCTGGAGTAAAGCCTGGCCGTTCCTGATCGCCATCCTTTTCTTTGGCGTGATCATCTTTATTCATGAGTTCGGCCACTTTATCTTTGCCAAACTCTTCGGCGTGCGTGTCAATGAGTTCGCGCTCGGTATGGGACCGACGCTGCTCAAAAAGCAGGGCAAAGAGACCAAGTACGCGCTGCACCTGTTCCCGATCGGCGGCTACTGCGCGATGGAAGGGGAGGACGAAGAGAGCAAGGACGAACGCGCCTTCTGCAACAAAAAGCTCTGGCAGCGCATGATCATCGTTGCCGCGGGCGCGACGTTCAATCTGATCCTCGGCGTGATCATCTGCTGCTTCCTTGTCGGGACAGAAGGGGACTATGTCGGCACGCGGTCGATCGTCCGCTTCTATGACACGGCGATCAGCAACAGCGAAAGCGGATTGCAGGTGGGCGACGAGATCCTCAAGATCGACGGCAAGCGCGTCTTTTCCGACTACGATATCACCTTTTTGATGCAGCGCAACAACACGGGCAAGTACCACATGGTCGTCCGCCGCGACGGCGAAAAGGTCGATCTCCCCGCCGTCAACTTCAACGTGCGTACGGGCGGCAACTTCTCCTATAAAGAGGATAATTCCATCACCGATCTGAGCGCCCGGATGAAAAAAGCGGGGCTCAAGGACGGAGACATCATCGTCGCCGTCAACGGAACGACGGTCGAAGACAACGAGGCGCTCGCCGCGGCGATTGCCGAGGACCGCGATTTCACCGTGGACTTTACCGTCCAGCGCGGCGAAGAAACGCTGGACGTGACGAAGGTCAAGATGATGACCGTCACGGTCTTTGATTTCGTGCTCCTCGGCAAGCAAAAGAACGTCCTTAACGTGATCGGCGGCGGCGCGAAGTACGCGCTGTCGATGTCTCGACTCGTGTATCTGTCGCTCTTCGATCTCATCCGCGGACAATATGGGCTTTCCGAACTGGCCGGTCCGATCGGCACGGTCTCTGTGATCGCGGACGTGGCGCAGGAGAGCGTCGCGACCGCCGACTGGTCGAGCATCTTCATGATCATGGCGCTGATTACGATCAACATCGGGCTGTTTAACCTCTTGCCGATCCCGGCGCTCGACGGCGGACGGCTGTTCTTCATGTTCATCGAGCTGATTTTCCGCAAGCCGATCCCGGCGAAATACGAAAGCTGGGTCCACGCGGTCGGCATGGTGCTGCTGCTGGTATTCATGGCGGTCATCTCCGCCAGCGACATCTGGAAGTGGATTTCCGGCGTAGGTTTTTATTAAGTGTGCAGTTTGCAGTGTGCAGTGTGCAATTGGTTGCTGAAACGTAAAACTGTTAGTAAAACAAAGGTCGTGAAAAGGCTGCAGCGTTTGGCTTGTGTCGCGTAGTGGCGACCCTGTGTGGTCGCCATGCCTGAGATAATGAAACGTGAGAGAAAAGGCGGAAAGTAGTATGGCGTCAAGCAAGGATTATTTGGATTTCATTCTGGAACAACTGACCGATCTGGACGGCGTGTCCTACCGCGCGATGATGGGAGAGTATATCCTCTACGTGCAGGGGAAAGTCGTCGGCGGGATCTATGACGACCGCCTGCTGCTCAAGCCCGTCAAAAGTGCCGTCGCCGCGTACCCCGACGCGCC
>JAFYDS010000177.1 GCA_017544665.1 Clostridia bacterium
CCGTAGCCGAGCTGATCGGACCAGCCGTGATAGGCGCCGCCCATTTTGATGATGTACTTTTTCTTCGTCGCAAGACGCGCCACGCGGCAGGCGACCATGCAGGCCTCCGTACCGGAACCGAGCATACGGAACATATCGACCGTCGGGACGGAATCGGAGATCTTCTTGGCCAGCTTGTATTCGAACTCATGGAACAGACCCGTGGACGGACCGCAGGTGTTCAGCAGGTCGATCACCTTTTCACGGACGACCTTCGGGTTGGAGCCGAGGACGGTCGGACCGCCCGCCTGCAGGAAGTCGTAATACTCGTTGCCGTCGATGTCATACAGTTTTGCGCCGTCCGCCTTCGTGATGACGATCGGGAACGGATAGTTGAACGCAAGGTTGTGCTGCACGCCGCCGGGGATGATCTGCTTCGCTTCTTCGATCATCGCCTTGGACTTCTGGCATTTTTTGGCAAAATACTCATCTTCGTATTCTTTCAGCGCCTCGGGGCTGATGGAATAGATGGGAGAGGCAAGCAGATCGTCGAGCTGCTTGTTGACGGCTTTCGCGTCATGGTATTCGGTGATCGCAAATCTGGTATCCATATACATTTTCCTCCTGTAAATCAGCGTAGGTGAGCCGTCGCTCACTATTATGCATGTATATTATACAATAATTAACGAAAAGTGTCAATCCCATTCCTGATGAAAAAGCGCGCGCTTTTTTGTGCAAAGTCGATAGTGGGGAAGGGATCAGGGACTATGGGACCAGGGACCAGGGAAAGCGTAGCGCCGCCCAATGGGCGGCTGCGTGTTGCGCTTTGTGTTTTGCGCAGCGTTCCGTGCAGTGAATAGCTGAGTGAATAGCCGGTGAATAGCTGCTTAAACTTTTCTTTTTCTGTTTTAGTTTATACTCTTTTTTCTCAAAAGAAAGGGGGCTATTCACGCAAAGGCTGAAAAGGGCGCATAAACACTGGGTTTTTCGAGGATGTGACGAGTGAATAGCGAGTGAATAGCCGGTGAATAGCGGTGAATAGCGGTGATTAGCTTCTGCTTTCCCTGTCCCCGTATGAGTCACTGGCCACTAGCCACTAATCACGGAAAAAAAGAACCGCCCTTTGGCGGTTCTTTTTTCAAATCAATAGGTACTGCTCATGTCTCCCTGCACCTGTTCGTTCACGGTCTTCACGAACGTGGAGTTCTTGATGCGGTCTTCGAGCATCTCATAGAACAGATCCTCGTCGATCGGGAGGGTCACGGTCTTGTCGAGCCACGAGGACAGGAACGCCGCGTTGGAGATCGTCAGCCCGCGGATGCCCTCTTCGCCGGCAGCCACCAGCGGCTCATTTCGCAGAATGTGCGCCGCAAACGCGTTCAGCACGCCCGGGTGCTGCGGATTCTGGCCGTCGGTTTCGATCTTCTTCCATTCGCCCTTCGGCCGGCTGAAGCCGTCCGCGGCTGTACGAATATACTCCTGTGTGCCGGTTTCCAGCTCATAGACCCAGACGTCGTAGGTCCCGGTTCTCGTATCGTTTTCGCAAAGGATCTTCGCCTTGTCCAGCGTGATCTCGAGGCGGTTCGTGCCCGGGCAGTCGCCCGTGGAGGTGATGAACGTGCCGGTGGCGCCGTTCGGGTAGGTCGCGTAGATCGTCACGTCGTCCTCAACCTCGATCTCATGCCATTTGCCGACGTGGCAGAACGCGCGGATCGTCTCCGGCATCCCGCAGATCCACTGCCACAGATCGAGCTGATGGGGGCACTGGTTGAGCATCACGCCGCCGCCTTCGCCCGACCAGGTCGCGCGCCAGCCGCCGGAGTTGTAATACTGCTGGGTGCGGAACCAGTCGGTAATGATCCAGCTCACGCGGCGCATCTCGCCGTATTTGCCGCTTTGGACCATGTCGTGTACCGCGCGGTAAACGCAGTTCGTGCGCTGGTTGAACATGATCGCGTAGGTCGCGCTGCTCTCTTTGGCGACGTCGATCAGCTCGCGTACCTGCTTCGTATAGACGCCGGCGGGCTTTTCACTCATGACGTGGATCCCCTTCTTCAGCGCGTAGATCGCGATCGGCGGGTGGAAGTAGTGCGGCGTCGCGATCAGTACCGCGTCGCAAAGCCCGCTGTCAATCAGTGCTTCCGCCGTGGGGAAGCAGACGACGTCGGGCAGCAGCTCCTTCGCCTTTTCGAACTTTTTCGGGTCAATGTCCGCCACGCAGGTGATTGCGATTTCAGGCGTCCTGCCCTTGACGGCATTGTTGATATGGCCGAGCCCCATGTTGCCCACGCCGATGATACCGAGTCTGACTTGATTTGCCATAAGTGTGCCTCCGTTTCAAAATGAATTCGTTTTCATTATAGCGTTTCGCTGATATTTGTCAAGCGCAGCGACCGGTACAGCCGCAGCAGTTCTTCTTCATTGACATAGGCCGCGAGCGCGCCGACCGCGGTGACCGCCTTGCCGCCCGTGATGTTGCCCAGAAGGATACAGTCGCGGAACGGGTAGTCGTGATACAGTCCGTAGCAAAAGCCCGCCAGGAACGCGTCGCCCGCGCCGGTGCTGTCGATGTTCCGGAACATCTCCGCGCTTTTGACGAAGCACAGACCGTCTTCGTCGAGCCCGACGCAGCCGTCTTTATCCGCTTTAACGATCACTTTTTTGAAATAGGGCTGCAGCGCCCTTGCCGCGTCGAAGACGTCCGCGCAGCCGGTCAGCTTCTGCGCCTCCTTGCGGTTCGGGGTGTAGTAGTCCGCAAGGGACAACGCGTCCGCGTAGGTCTCGAAACCGAGGTCTTCATCCCAGCCCATGTCGAGCACGAGAACAGTGCCCTCGGCTTTCAGCTTTTTGTAAACGTCCGAAAAGCCGCCGGGCGTCATCAGACAGAGCTTCGCCCCTGTCGCCATATTGTAAAATGCTTCCTTTGCGTCGTCGTCCGGCTCCATGCCGTTCTTGCCGTAGGTGATGAAGCTGCGGTCGTGCGGCAAAATCACGGCGCTCGTGATATTGACCGGGATCCCGTCGCCGTGATAAAGGTTTTCCGGCAGGACGTTGTTTTGCTCATACTGCTCGCGGGCAAACCGCGAAAACAGGTCGTTTCCGAGCTCCGTCGCGATCCGCGTCGGCACGCCCAGCCGCCCGAGATTGATCAGCGTCGCGGGCAGTCCGCCGCCGAGCTGCTGAGAGAAGCGGTCGGTATAGACCTCCTCCCCGACGGCGGGGAGATGCGGCATATTCTGATAGAGCAGGTCGACGTTGGTCAGCCCCGCGCCGGCGATAAAGCTCATTGCCATCCCTCCGTATAGGCTTTATTGTGTGCGAGATAGGCGTCGACCAGCTTCGTCGCGAGGCTGTAGCTCGCCACAAGCGGGTGCAGCGTCAGCGCCTCGATCGCCTTTGTCCGCGACTTTGTGCGGATCGCCTCGCTCGAAAGCCGCTCATAGATCTTCACGCGGCGGATCAGCTCGAGGTTCTGCTCGTCGACTTTGCCGAAGCGGTGCGGGATCGCCTCTCCGTTTACGATGTCGCAGGTGATCTCCACGACGTCGCTGTCCAGCAGCCCGTCGATCGCGCCGTTGTTCGGCACGCAGAGGATCATCGAATCCTTGCCGCCGCTCTGCGCGATCTTCATAAAGTTCAGCGCAACGCCGGCATAGCCGCCGTCGTCGGGCGCAAAGAGGTCGAACGTCCACTTCGTTTGCCGTCTGACGCCGGATTCCGCCGCCATATAGTTGTTTTCCCGTTCGCCGTACCAGTGTTCGAAGATGGCGAGGGCCTTGTCGAAGTCCTTTTCCACGTCGATCGCTTCAAGTTCGGCGGTCATCTTCTTGTTGATTGCGGCGATCTGCTCGCCCCGCGTCTGCGGCGCGGCGAGGATATTGGCGACCGCCTGTTCGCGGTAGTAGAAATAGTAGAGATACTCGTTGAGGATCGCATTTCGCTCGCGCAGCAGCGACTTTTCGAAGTAGCGCAGATCCGTTTCCTGATAGGCGCGGTCGTTTTCGATCAGCTCCTGCAGCACTTCTTTGCCGTTTATGGTGATCGAACTGAAATAGGACAGATGGTTAAGTCCGTAGACCTCTCCCCTTGCGCTGCCCTCCGGCGCGCCGTAGAGCTTTTCGAAGGTGCGCAGCATCCCGCTCGGCGCGTCGCAGATCCCGTAGGTGAAATCGTAGCCCATGTCGCGCAGCGTCTGCGACACGACGCCCGCCGGATTCGTGAAATTGAACACCTTACAGCCGGGCTTCGCGTACTGTTTGACCAACTCGCAGTACTGTGCCAGCGCGTCCACGCTGCGCATGGCGAACGAGAGTCCCGCCGCGCCGGTCGTCTCCTGTCCGAGAACGCCGAGCGACAGCGCGATGCGTTCGTCTTTGACGCGCATATCGTCCTCGCCGACGCGGATCGTCGTGATCACATAGTCGGCGTCGCGGATCGCCTCGACCGCATCCGTTGTCAGCGAAAACCGCAGCGCCGGGTTCAGCTTTTGCGCGACGACCTTCGCCATATTGCCGTAGATCTGCAGCTTCTTTTCGTTGCTGTCCATAAAGACAAGCGTATCGATTCCGAGCGAAGCGGCCTTTTGCGCTATGCTTTTGCTGAGGAACATGGAGCGTACGCCGCCGCCGCCGATCACTGTCAGTTTCATTGTTTCTCCTCCTTCAAACCAGTCGTACCGTCCGCCAGCAGCGCTTCCAGCTGCGCCTTTGTCGCGGGCAGGTTTTCAAATACAATGCCGTGCATCCCGAGCCGCAGCGCCGTTTCAATGTTGGCGGGCGCATCGTCGAGAAAGACAGTTTCTTCCGGCGCGAGTCCGTAGCGCTCCAGCAGCACGCGGTAGATCGCTTCGTCCGGCTTGCAGACGCGCTCCTGATAAGAGAACACGCCGCCGTCGATCTCTTTGAAAAACGGATAGCGACCGATAAAGTCGTAGCTCTCTTTTGCGAGGTTCGACAGCAGATAAACCCGGTAGCCGCGCCGTTTGAGCGCCGAAAGGTACGCAGCGGTGTCTGCCTTCAGCGTATGGATCTTCACCCAGTCCGGCGTCAGCGCCCGCCGCAGCACAGCAGCATAAGCGGGATACTTTCGGCACAGTTCGTCGCACAGCGCGTCCACCGTCTCATAATCGCCGCGATCATACCGCGGCCAGTCCACTTGAAACACCGTTTCCAGCAGTGCTGCTGTGGTTTTTTCGTCGCAGCCGAGCGACCGCAGATAGCCTGCGGGGTCGAAATCGATCAGCACGCGGCCGAGATCGAACACAATATTCCGGATTGCCACGCCGTCTCTCCCCTTTCAGCGAACGCATGCCGGCCACCGCGTCGGGCAGGCCGTTTTGCTTCGGCAAACATTGGATTGATTATACCACAGTTTTTCCGATTTTTCAATGCAGAAAGCGCCGCAGGAGAAAAAAAGAGACAAACAGAAAAGCCGTCCCTTTCGGCAACGGCTTTCTGTTGAAGTGTTACTTCCTGCGTTTGTACAGCATCACACAGAACAGTGCGGCGAGCATGATCGCAAAGCAGACGCCGAACAGGATCAGATTGCTGCGCAGGGTTTCGTTAGACGACTAATCCGGCATACCGGAGAACGAGGGACGCGACGTGTCGCTTTCCTTTGTCGCGTCATCCGACGCCGGTTCGCTTGTCTGCGGCGCTTCTGTCGCGGCCTCGGTCGCCTCTTCGGTCATCGGTTCGGCTGTGGTCGCCTCGGCCGTTGTCTGCGTGTCTGCGCCCGGAGGCGTCATGCCGCCCATGTCGGGCATGTTGCCGGGGTCAAAATCACCCATATCCGGCATATTGCCCGGGTCGAAGCTGAAACCGCCGGACGAGGAAGACTCGCCGGACGACGCTTCGGTCGTCTCGCTTTCAGCGGAGCTGCCGCTCCGGCTCGGACGGGAACTGCCCGCATTGGACGGCGGGGTCTCCCCCCGACCGAAGCCGGGGGGGAGAAACAAGAGGAGATTGAAATGAGGAACGATCGAGTTAGAAGAGGTTGCGGAAGAAGTTCAGAATCCGGTCAAAGAAGCCGCGGATGGTTCTGATGATGCGCTGGAAGAAGTTTTCGCTCTTCTTGCCGATCACACTGCCCGTTGCGATCTTTGTGCCGCAGCCCTTGCAGTAGGTGTCGCCGGTGTAGCCTTCTTCTTCCGTTGTGGCTTCCTTCGCGCCGCGGACTTCCGTGCCGCCCTGATGGTTGTTCGCGTTGATCGGCGTTGCGCTGCCGGTTGCGATCTTTTCGCCGCAGCCTTTGCAGTAGGTGTCGCCGCTGTAGCCCTGTGCATGGCAGTTCGCCGTCACAGCGCCGCGGACTTCCGTGCCGCCGGAGTGGGTCGTGCTCTTCGGCGTTGCGCTGCCGTCTGCAATTTTGGTGTTGCAGCCGAGGCACCACGTGTCGCCGGTGTAGCCGCCGTGGGCGCAGGTCGCGTCCACTTTGCCGCGCACTTCCGTGCCGCCCGTATGGTTCGTCGGATCCTTTTCGCCTTCCGCGGCTTTTTCAATCACAAGGCCGCAGTCTTCGCAGACTTTGCCTTCGCTCTTGGCGGGCGTAGTACAGCTGCCCTCAACTGCCGGAGAAACGGCCACGTTCGCATGTGCGCAGGCAAGCGTCTTCAGAATGTCGGATTCCTTCAGCAGTCTGCAGGCGACCGGAATGAGATCCTCCTTGCGGTTATTGATGCTGACCATGTTGCGCGCCGCGATGCCCTGATCGCTTTCGGCGCCGGTAAAGGTCTGCTGAACGGTTTCAGACGCCGGATAAAGCTCTGTCTGAACCGTATCGGGGAAGAAGGCGTCCACCATGTAATCGGAAGCATTGATCAGCGCCTTGGTCACGGGCACGCCGCCCGCAATGGCGTCTTCCTTCACTTCAAAGTAGGCAAGCAAGTCGCCGAAATCGCCGTCGGCTGCCTTTGTGAAGAGCGCTTCGTTCATATCAACAAGACCGGTGTAATTCGAGAACATGGAGTTCATCGGCAGAACCGCATCCGCGATCTTGCTCACCTTCAGGAGCGCACTGTCAGAAGCGGCGGGAGCAACCGGATAAAGGATCAGCCCGTCGGTCAGATCCAGGAAGCGATCCGCCAGAGCGCCGAGGGTGGCTTCCCAGTTCGCGCCCTTGCTGACGGCCAGCTTAAAGTTCGCGTCGCCGATCTGCAGATCGAAGTCTTCGTTCAGCGCTGCGATCACTTTGTTGATTGCCGCGTTGATCTTCGGCACCGCAAAGTCTGCGGCTTCATAGAGGATGTCAACGACCTTGTCCATCACAGCATCCTGTGCGCTGATCGTGCCGGCGTCAACCGCCGCAGCGTCAATGGCTGTATATGTGTAATCCCAGCCGTCGATGTCAACCTTGGCAAGCAGCTTGGAGAGGATCATATCCACCGCGGTGGCGATGATGGCGTCCAGCGTGTCAAGGTCTTCCACACGCATATGGAAGTCATAGAAGATGCTGTCCTCGTCGTCTTCGGCAAGCAGGTCGCAGGCGATGCGGATGCCGCAGTCCAGCGCATTTTCTACGGAAGAGAAGTCCATATCATAGACCATACCTGCGTTGAAGCCGTGCGCGGAAGCGAACACATTGCTGATGCCGGCAGTTTCGGCAAGGGCAACAAAGGTGTCGCGGTCAATATACTGCTTCATCGTATCGAACAGGCCGGAGACCTTGTTGCAGATCTTCTGAAGGTTGCTGTAAAGGTTGGAGTTGTCGCCATCCACAAGGTCAAGATCAGCCATGCCCGCGTCGGAAGCGATCATGTCCACAAGGCCGTAGAGGATGTGGTTGGCCTGGCCGACAACGCCCTTATAGGTGTCGTAATTTGCAGAAACGTCAAGGAGAGATTCGTCATACTGTGCGTCGGGGTCGATATAGCTGACCAGGGTCTTGACCTGTTCCAGCTCTTCGATCACGCCGTCCAGACCGTTCATCACGATTGTCACAAACGCGGGATCTTCCAGCATGCTGGGATTGCCAAGGGCGTTCTTAATGGTATCAATGACCATTTGGTCAGCATCAATGCCAAAGGATTTGGCAAGATTGATCATGGAGGCGGCGGAGCCCCAGTCCACAACGGTCGCGTCCGGATTCAGCAGATCAACGTCTGCAGTCGCAGTAATCGGCGCCGTAATGTTCACCTTTGCGGTGGCGCTTTCCACTTTTGCCTGAACAGCAAAGGAATCGGTATCCTGATACGCCTTGTAGGAGAAGGTCGCGTCTGCATCGGAAATATTGAACGCGACAGAGACGTTTCCTGCGCTGAAGTTTGCGCCTTTTCCGTTGATTCTTGTAACCAGTTCGTTCTTGACCGCGTTTTCAACATCGTCCAGCTTGATGTCAAGATCAAGCAGCTGCGTGTCGCCCATTGCCGCCTTGGCAATGAAGTGCTTACCCCACGCTTCGCCGACGCCGCCCACAAGCGCCTGATCTTCGGCGGACATTTCGGAATTCTTTTTCACTTCGACGCCGATCTCTTCGTCAGCATACTGATCCAGCATATCCTTTGCCTGATCGTTTGCATAGATGGCCGGCATATAGTCTTCGGCGTTCGGACTCGACGGATGATAAGTGGCATAAACCGGATTGTTTTCATGCCCGACCGTCAGCGCCGGAGGATCGATGTTCACGCCTGCCGTGACGACCTTGACCATGCCCTGCAGGGCCTTCAAAAAGCCTTCGAGCAGATCGTCAAACTGGTCTTTATAATCGTTTTGCAGCAGACCGACATAGGCCTTCACCAGCGCATAGACGTCGGTCGTTTTCAGGTTAAACGCATCGTAAGCGGTTTTGGATGCTTCCGTTTTGAGGAGATCCTTGAGCACCGGTGCGAGCGCAGCCTTGATGCCGTTGTTCAGCGTGTCGTCAAAGATTTCGCCGTCAGGGATCTCATAGCCCATTTCGCGGGCGATCTCGCTGACAAATTTTTCCTGAATGTTGTTCCCGATCAGATAATCGTCATAGAAATCGCGGATGGGATCGCCTTCTGCAAAGTTTGCTTCGATGTATTCGCCCACTTTGCCGTAATCAAACACCTCGTCGTCCCAGCGGAAGACCTTGCCGAAGAGATCGGCGTTGGCGGCCATGAACGCGATCATGCCGTTCACAAAGCCGGTGTTGCCGGCGTCCGCCCGCTTCACGATCAGGTCCGTCGAGCCGAGGTTGGCAAAGCCGCCCTCAAGCTCTGCCAAGTGATCCTTGTATTCCACAAGGCTGTCAACTCCGGTAATCTCCGGAATCTCGATGCCCGCCGCTTCGATCAGACCGGCATACTGTTCAAATTCATCGAAATCGGGCGCGACGGCTGCGATCTTGCGGTCGAGCCAGTCGAGCACGACGTCAAGCACGTCGTCATCGGTGAGCGCGCTGTAATCGCCGCCCACCACGGCTGCGCTGTCATATGCCGATGCCATGGGAACCAGACAGGTCAGAACCATCAGGATCGACAGTAACACTGCGGATAATTTCTTCATAGATATAGCCTCCTTTAGTTTTGCTGGTTTGCGGTACAGCGACCGTTCTGTGGCCGGGAAGCCCGGGACTCCCCATCAGCTCGATTCCATTTTATTCCGTTTGAAAACAGTTTGCAAGCAACAAAAAAAGCGGATTTGTCAATCAACAAACCCGTTTTGTCACAGTTGAAAGAATCTTGCGCAGGGTGTGAAAAAACCGTGAACACGCCGTTACGGTTCTATGCCGAGCGCCTGCCGCATGATGGCTTTGACGTCGGCAACATTTTTGTGATACTCACTGTAATTGATCTTGCGGACATAATACCAAAGAGAAAGCGTGCTCATGACGCCAATATAATACCGCAGCGCGCCCTGCTGCGCTACGCCCAGCGGACCGTAATCCTTTTCAAGCTGTTCACGGTAGCGGATTTCCAAATGCGCGACAAGATAAGAAGTGTATTCCACGATTTTGCCGGTGGAAAGCAGCCGGCGCACCGCCTTCTGGTTATAGGCGCTGTAGATCGTGTCACGCATGGCGGAAACCTCCGCTTCCGGCAGCGGGTCGGGGCGGCGGCAGACATAGAGCATCAGTTCGATCACCAGTTCAAAGCAGGTGTAATAAAACCGTTCGCGGAAATCCTCCATGTTTTTATAGTATAGATAAAATTGCGTACGGCTGATGCCGGCGGTTTCCAGAAGATTGGTTACGCTGATGGCGTCTTCGTCGCTGCGCGAACTCAGCTTGATATAGGCGCCGAACAGCGCGTAATGAAAATCGCTGCTTCCGCCGAGGTTCGTTTCCATGTAATGCGAAAGATTGTCGGGGATCGAATGGGTAAAATCAAAATGGAACTGCTGGGAAGAAAGCAGCGGAGAAATGGCGGCTTCGCCCTGCAGCGTGAGGACCAGACGCACCACGAAAAGATAGGGGGTATAGCGGATGTTGCGGACAACCGCGGGCTCGGCGAACCCGGCTTTTTTTGCATAATGCAGCAGCTTTTTTGAAAGCGCACGGCCATACATGATCATCATCCGCAGCACCCCGGGCTGATGCAGCGCCGACGCGACCACATCCCGCATCTCCATCACGCGGTCCCAGACAGATTCCACATAGACCTCCAGATCCTGCGGCGTCTGAACCGTCATGCCCGCCGGCAGAGACATCAGCTGCTTCATAAAGCGCTTATAGCCGGAAAGGATCAAATCCGGCATACCGGTGTAATGGCGGTAAAACGTGGTGCGGTTGATAGCGGCGGCCTTCACGACCTCGCTGACGCGGATCTTGTAATAGGGCTTTGTTTCGCACAGCGCCAGATAGGCATTGTGAATCTTCTCTTCGGTTTCCTGCGGCGGGTTCTTTTCGGCCAACTTCATCACCTTCCTGCGCGAATCTATTTGTTTTATTATATCACAAAACACCGGAGAGGGAAAGCGCGCAGATGCAACACTTTCTCGATTTTTGTCAATCCGGATCGTTTCCGCAGGCAGGTATAAGTTCGGCTGCGCGAATATGCAAGCAGATTGCCTGTTTACGCATTGGAACGGCGAGGCAGTGCATCCTGCCTGTCCCCGTAAATACCTGCAGCAGCTCCTTTAGCAAGAAAACCTGCTATTCTAAGCACAGCACAGTTTCGCTACGTTTCACCCCTGCGTCTGCCGGAACTGCGTCGGCGTCAGGCCGTCCAGGACAAGCACGACGTCGGTCGTCCCCTTCTTGACCTTGATCGAGCCGTTGGCGCAACTGCCGGAGACAACGTAGGTGCCCGCGGCGTTGATCGTCAGCGCAGTACCGCTGATCTTGTAACCGGTGTAATCGCCCGCCGTGACGGTGATCTTGCTGTCGGAGAAGACGAAGCGTGTTGCGCCGGTCAGATCATAATCGTCCGCCGCAAAGGACCCCAGCGCGGTCGCCGAGAGCGCGAGCAGCACCGTGAGCAGGACTGCCATTGCTTTTTTGAATGTGCGTGTTTGTTTCATGGGGATTCCTCCTTTGAGATACAGAATCCGGTTTTCGGTCTTTCTGCCTTTATTGTGCGATCGGAAGCTGAAATGAAGTTGAAAAGAAAAAAGTTTTTTTGCAATCTTTGTCATCCACCGATCTGTTGCGCCGCAATGCCTCGACCATGCGGCCCTTTTATAAATAACACAAGCGTCCATGAGACTACTCTCATGGACGCTTGTCTGGAGCGGATGACGGGACTCGAACCCGCCACATCCACCTTGGGAAGGTGGCGCTCTACCGGATGAGCTACATCCGCAGATGATATTGTTGGAAAATGTCTTTGTTCAGATGAACAAGGATGTATAAAGGAAGCGGATGACGGGGTGCGGGTCTCCAGTGGAGACCTCTCAAGGCGCAGCCGTGAGAAGCACCGACCGAGCCGGCAGGCGAGATCTCGAACCCGCCACATCCACCTTGGGAAGGTGGCGCTC
>JAFYDS010000178.1 GCA_017544665.1 Clostridia bacterium
TATCATCTTTTTTACACTGTTTTTCATAATCTGCATATCACTTTCAGGAGGTGAGTTATATGGTACATTGGCTGTTTATCGTACCGGAGCTGTATTGGAAACGGCTTATGAAGTATGTTCGTCTTTGGCTGCATCGGCGGTGATTTCTGTGCGTTATAGGTTTTCCCGATCGATCCGTTCGCCCTTATAGAAAAACTCCCGATCCCGTTCGGAGACTTCCCGCAGGACACGGCACGGATTGCCGACAGCGACGACGCTATCCGGAATATCTTTCGTGACAACACTACCCGCGCCGATGACCGCGTTCTTTCCGATACGTACGCCGGGAACGATCACGACGCCCGCGCCGATCCACGTGTTCTCGCCGATATATACGTCTTTGTTGTATTGCAGACCGCGTGCGCGCAGCTCCGGATCGATCGGATGGTTTGCGGTGGCGACCGTCACGTTCGGCCCGAACATCACTTTATCACCAACATATACGTGACCGTCGTCGACCATCGTCAGATTGGAATTGGCGTAAATATCCGACCCGAAATGCACGTGATGACCGCCCCAGTTGGCGTGGAACGGCAGCTCGATATAGCAGTTGTCTCCGCATTCGGCAAAGACCTCTTTCATGTATGCGGTTTTCTTCTCTATATCCGAGGGCCTTAGCTGATTGAACGCCCACAGCTTATCCTGAAAGGGAACCTGCTCATCCATAACTTCCGGATCCCGCGGGTCGTAAATGAGTCCATTGACCATTCTTTCATACTGCGTCATGTAGCCGTCACCACCTTTTGAAATATCCATTGTATTATACCACACCCATCCAGATCCCGCAACAGCGAGGTGAAAATAGTATGATTCCCATTCTCATGCAAGACGAAAAAACGGTCGGCTTTCTGAAAGAGTCGCTATCCTGCGTCGTGACGGAGGAACGCAACGGCGTATTCGAGTTGTCGCTGACGTACCCCGTTACCGGCGCGCTGTTCGACAAGCTGCAGATCGACCGATTCGTCAAAGCAAAACCCAACGACACCGCCGACCTGCAGCTTTTCCGCATCTATGAAGTGACAAAGCCGATGAACGGCGTCGTGACTGTAAATGCCGAGCACGTGTCCTATGCGCTGTCGAATTTCCCTGTGGAGGAAATCAACATTACCGGCACGGCAACGCAGGCGATCAACGA
Source organism: Clostridia bacterium (assembly GCA_017544665.1). Lineage (GTDB taxonomy): Bacteria > Bacillota > Clostridia > Oscillospirales > Acutalibacteraceae > UBA6857. The sequence goes on from JAFYDS010000178.1 coordinate 1,175, forward strand.
GGTGTTATCCGACGTCACATACGACCTCGACTATTTTGATAAACTCAACCCTTTCCGTGTGGCGACAACCAATATGGACGCAGTCAAAGCGTTTTCGTTCAAGATCGGTTCGGCGCGCGCGGCGCTCGGCGGCACGGAGGGTTCCATTCTCGATGTGTTCGGCGGGGAATATGAATTCGACAACTACATTATCCGGTTGCACAAGAACCGCGGCAAAGACACCGGCATCGTGATCGCCTACGGCAAAAACATGACCGATATCAAGGTCACGACGTCCCTCGAATCAGCGTATACGGCGCTGTACCCCTATGCCGTCAAAGATGACCGGCTGTATATCGCCAACGTTTGGGAATTTGAGACGGAACCGACACTGACATTCATCGAGTATGATCCGATCTTTCCGGTCGAAAACAAGTCCGGCATCGCGGACAGGATGCTGATCCGTGATTTTACGAACGAATTTGTCAAAGACGAGACGGTGTCCAACCGCACGCTCGCCGAAAAAGCGGAGAGGTGGCTGCAGGCGCATGATATCAACAGTCCGTCCGTCAACGTGACGGTGTCTTTCGTGCAGTTATGGGAATCGTCGGAATATGAGGAACTGAA
>JAFYDS010000179.1 GCA_017544665.1 Clostridia bacterium
AGCAAGAAGGCAAAAAGCAAGAAAGAAGCCGAAGATCACATGATCTTCGGCTTCTCTTATTAGGGAGGAAATTAGCCTTCAAACAATGGAGTGGAGAGATATCGGTCTCCGGTATCCGGCAGCAGCGCAACGATCGTTTTGCCTCCATTTTCGGGGCGTTTTGCCAGTTCAATAGCAGCCCACAGCGCGGCGCCCGCGGAGATACCAACTAAAACGCCTTCCGCCTTGCCGATCAGCTTGCCCGTTTCAAACGCGTCTTCGTTTGCGACAGGAATGATCTCGTCATAGATCTTCGTATCCAGCACGTCCGGCACAAAGCCAGCGCCGATGCCCTGAATCTTATGCGCGCCGGCGACGCCCGTCGAAAGCACAGCGGAAGTCTTCGGCTCCACGGCGACAATCTTGACCGCCGGGTTCTTCTCTTTGAGATATGCGCCGACGCCTGTGATTGTGCCGCCCGTGCCGACGCCCGCAACAAAGATATCCACTGCGCCGTCGGTATCGTCGTAGATCTCAGGGCCCGTGGTATCATAATGTGCCTTCGGATTCGCCGGGTTCACGAACTGCCCGGGAATAAAGCTGTTCGGCGTTGTGGCGGCGAGCTCGTTCGCCTTGGCGATCGCGCCCTTCATGCCCTGCGCGCCTTCGGTCAGTACCAGTTCAGCGCCGTAGGCCTTCATCAGCTGGCGGCGTTCGACGGACATGGTCTCCGGCATGACGATGATGATCCGGTAGCCCTTTGCGGCAGCGACGGAAGCAAGCCCGATGCCGGTGTTGCCCGACGTCGGCTCAATGATGACCGCGCCCGGCTGCAGCTTGCCGCTCTGCTCTGCGTCTTCGATCATTGCCTTCGCGATACGGTCTTTGACGGAACCGGCGGGATTGAAGTATTCGAGCTTTGCCAGCAGCTTTACGTTGAGGTTCAGCTTCTTTTCGATGTTGGTCAGTTCCAGCAGCGGCGTCTTGCCGACAAGGTCGGAAGCGGATTGATAGATTTTACTCATGATTATATCTCCTTTACAGCCTGGAAAGCCTGTTCGAGGTCTTCCAGAATATCATCGATGTGTTCGGTGCCGATCGACAGGCGGATCGTATTCGGTTTGATCCCCTGCTCGAGCAGTTCTTCTTCGGAAAGCTGACTGTGGGTCGTCGTCGCCGGGTGGATTACAAGGCTCTTGACGTCCGCAACGTTGGCAAGCAGAGAGAAGATCTGCAGATGGTCGATAAACGTGTGCGCTTCCTTGACGCCGCCCTTGATCTCAAAGGTGAAGATCGACGCGCCGCCGTTCGGGAAGTAGCGCTCGTACAGGTCGTGCTGCGGATGATCCGCCAGCGCGGGATGGTTGACCTTTTCCACCAACGGATGTTTCGAAAGGTATTCGACGACCTTTTTGGTATTTTCTGCGTGGCGTTCGAGGCGAAGAGACAAGGTCTCTGTCCCCTGCAGCAGCAGGAACGCCGCGAACGGCGAAATACACGCGCCGGTGTCGCGCAGCAAGATCGCGCGGATATAGACTACGAACGCGGCCGGACCGGCAGCCGCCGTGAACGAAACGCCGTGATAACTTGGGTTCGGCGCGGCGATCGCGGGATATTTGCCGCTCTTGCCCCAGTCGAACTTGCCGGAATCGACGATCACGCCGCCGAGGGTCGTGCCGTGGCCGCCGATGAACTTTGTCGCGGAATGTACCACGATGTCGGCGCCGTGTTCGATCGGGCGGATCAGGAACGGCGTACCGAAGGTGTTGTCGGCAACGACGGGCAGACCGTAGCGGTGCGCCAGCGCGGAAATCGCGTCAAGATCGGGAATGTCGCTGTTCGGGTTGCCGAGCACCTCGATATAGATCGCGCGGGTGTCCGGCTCGATCGCAGCTTCGACTGCCGCAAGATCATGGATATCGACGAAGGTCGTCCGAACGCCGAAGTTCGGCAGCGTATGCGCAAGCAGGTTGTAACTGCCGCCGTAGATCGTCTTCTGCGCCACGATGTGACCGCCGTTTTGCGCGAGCGCCTGAATCGTGTAGCTGATCGCCGCCGCGCCGGACGCGACCGCAAGCGCCGCTACGCCGCCTTCCAGCGAAGCGATGCGCTGTTCAAAGACGTCCTGCGTAGTGTTGGTCAGTCTGCCGTAGATGTTGCCGGCGTCGGTCAGGCCGAAGCGCGCCGCCGCGTGGGCGCAGTCATGGAACACATAAGAGGTTGTTGCGTAAATCGGTACCGCCCGGGCGTCGGTGACGGGATCGGGCTGTTCCTGCCCCACATGGAGCTGCTTGGTTTCGAATCTGTAATCTGACATTTGTATCGTCCTTTCTTCATTTCATAATATGTTGTTGTGATGCTGTCGGGATGAAGAAAGGTTACATTCGTCCAAAGCGGAAATTGACGCGCAAAAGTCGTACAAAGCGGATTTGCATGCGGTATTCCCCCGTTCTTTCGTTTGATTGTTGCATGCATTATAGCATTCATTTCCTACTTTGTCAATAGGTTTACAGTATTTTTATCAATAAATTTGTTTGCAACAAAAAAAGGACCGTTTTGACAGTCCCCTTTTTTCTGTTGTTTACTGCTCAACCGCGTAAACGCTGACCTTTTTGCGGTCCTTGCCGAAACGCTCGAACTTGACTTTGCCGTCGATCAAAGCGAACAGCGTATCGTCGGAACCCTTGCCGACGTTGTTGCCCGGATGGATGTGGGTACCGCGCTGCTTGACAAGGATGTTGCCGGCAAGCACGAACTGACCGTCCGCGCGCTTCACGCCGAGACGCTTGGATTCGGAATCGCGGCCGTTACGGGTGGAACCCATACCTTTTTTATGAGCAAGTAACTGGATGTTAATTTTCAGCATTATGATTGCACCTCCGAAATGTTATGGTAGACTTCTGAATTTGGCAGTTGATATTTTGCGGATATTCTTTGGCAAGCTCTCTGATATGCAGGAGAAACCCATTCAGTTCTGTCTGTGCCTGTGCGGCGTGTTCCGGCTTCAGATGCAGACGTATCATTGCGTCCGTCGCAACGGTCTTTGCCGGAAGGTCCAGCACCTCGGTCACGGTGTTCGCCGTCATCAGCGCCGCGGACGTCACCGCCGCGCAGACGCTGTCTTTTCCCGCTGCGGCATAGCCGCTGTGGCCGCGCAGCTCAAACCCTGTCAGGCTGCCGTTTTGTTCGCAAAATGTGACCCGGATCATCGTTATGCGTTGATCGCGCTGATCTCAACCTTCGTGTAGGGCTGTCTGTGGCCCATCTTACGCTTCGCGTTCTTCTTCGGCTTGTAGGTGAAGACAACGATTTTTTTCGCTTTGCCGTTCTTCACTGCCTTCGCGCTGACAGAAGCTCCCTCAACATAAGGCGCACCGACTTTGATGCCGTCGTCGCTGCCGATTGCGATGACTTTGTCAAACGTGACTTCTGCGTCTGCTTCGACGTCAAGCTTTTCGATGTAGATCACATCGCCTGCTTCGACTTTGTACTGCTTGCCGCCTGTTTCGATGATTGCGTACATGGTTCTTTCCTTCCTTTATTATGGACTCGCTGATACGGGCAGATTGCTCTTTTGGGCATAGCAAGTATGCCGCCTTTCTCACGCGGTAAGTGTGATTATAACAGATGGTTCCCTGTTTGTCAAGCTTTTTTATTTGAAAAGAAAGGGAATTATTTTCCGATACGATCCTGGAGCCTGTCCCACTGCTCCACGACCCAGTCTTTAATCTTGAGCCAGGTCATGTGAAGCTGATAGACAAGCGAAGACGCGGGATTCTGTCCGAGCGTTTCGGGCAGAAGGACCGTAAAGGTTTCATAGGTCCGGGGCGTCTTTTCGTTCAGGTCGATCACACGGGCGCCGCGGGTTTCTTCGTTGCCGTAGGAATTGTAGCCGCAGGTCGGCGTATTCACGAGATCAATCCCGCGATAGGGAATCACAAACGAATTGACATGGTCGTGACCGGACACGCAGGCAAGCACGTCGCCGCCGTTCAGCAGCATGTCGAACTCACCCGAATTCGTTTCGCTCGGGCACGGCGCTTCGCCTAAGATACTGCCGGGCGCCGCCGTTTCAGGCAATACGTAATATGTCCCGCGGGCGCGAATGGCGCCTTCTGTCGTTTCGTCCGTTTCCTGCAGCGCGTCGTAGATTTCGGGCACGATGATATGCTGAAAAGCAATCGCAGGCACGTTGCCGCCGTATTCTTCGGCAAGGCGTGCGCGGGTCTCTTCATACCAGTCCAACTGATCCTGCTTAACGTGGTCATAGCCGTAGTAGTCGATCGTCTTATCGTAATCGCCGGAATCGAACATCCAGAGATTGAACGCCACCTTTTCGCTTCCGTCGGAGGCGTAGATCGGCACGTTATAGGTACCGCAGCCGGAAAGCGCCTCCCCTTCGTCATAGGCGATATTCACGCTGTATTGCGCATAGATCTCCATCTGTTCTTCCTTTGTCAAAGCGGCGTGTTCTTCGTCGTGGTTGCCGAAGACGAACGCCACGGGAACGCCGAGCACCTCAAATATATTCATGAATTCACGGATGCCCTTTTTGCATTTCCACGCTTTGTCCATCGAGTACCCGGCAATATTGTCGCCCGTCAGCACGATCAGATCCGGTTTCAGTTCCTTAACCGTCATCTGAATAAAGCACTTGGTTGCGAGATACAGGATCTCATCGTCCTGAAAATCGGTAAAGTTCAAAATACGGAACGTTCCGTCGTCCTTGAAGCGAAGCTTCGCCTGTTCCGCCGGGGTTTCGGCGGCGGCAGGCAGACAAAGACCGGCCACAAGCAGCAATGCAAGGAATACAGCAATCAGTTTTTTCATAAAGCAATACACTCCCCTGTTGTTTTTCGATGTTAAGCGGAAGAGATTTATAAACCGTTTTCGTGGGAAACGAACTTTTACTGAAGGCATGAACAAAAGAAGGAAAACCTTCTGTGTGCAAAGAGCGTTCAAACAGAAGGTTTTTCCATTGTTACATGCGAAATGAGCAGAATCGAACCGCGTAATCTGTTTTAACGCTTATTCCCACTCCACCGTGGCGGGCGGCTTCGGCGTGTAGTCGATCAGGACGCGGTTGATGCCGGCGACTTCGCTCGTGATGCGCTTGACCAGAAGATCGATCAGTTCTGCGGGGAGTTTCTCCGTGGTAACCTCCATCACGTCGGTCGTGTTGATCGCGCGGATGACGCACGGCCAGCGGAAGGTCCGCTTACCGTCTTCGATACCTGTGGAACGGAAGTCGGGTACGACGGTGAAATACTGCCAGACCTTTCCCTCAAGGCCCCACTTTGCGAACTCTTCACGCAGAATGGCGTCGGATTCACGCACAGCTTCGAGACGGTCGCGGGTGATCGCGCCGACGCAGCGCACGCCGAGACCCGGACCCGGGAACGGCTGACGATAGACCATGCTGTCAGGCAGGCCGAGCGCCTTGCCGACGACGCGGACTTCGTCCTTAAAGAGGATACGGACCGGCTCGACCAGTTCGAACTGCAGATCGTCCGGCAGACCGCCCGCGTTGTGGTGCGCCTTGATGCCGGCTTCGCTCTCAAGAATATCCGGCCAGATGGTACCCTGCGCCAGAAACTCGATGCCGTCCAGCTTTCTCGCCTCCTCGGCGAACACTTCGATAAACTCGCCGCCGATGATCTTGCGCTTTGTTTCGGGATCTTCAACGCCTGCCAGCTTGTCCAGGAAACGGTCGACGGCGTCTACATAGATCAGGTTCGCGCTGAGCTCTTCGCGGAACACCTTGATGACCTGTTCGGGTTCGCCCTTGCGCAAAAGGCCGTGGTTCACATGGACACAAACGAGGTTTTGACCGATCGCCTTGATCAGCAGCGCGGCAACGACCGACGAATCGACGCCACCGGACAGCGCGAGCAGCACCTTTTTGTCGCCGATCTGCGCCTTCAGCGCGGCGAGCTGTTCTTCGATAAACGCTTCGGCAAGCGCCGGTGTGGTGATACGTTCCATATTAGCGGGACGATTGAGTTCTGACATGATAATTCCCCCTTCGAAAAGTTGAAAATAGTATAGCACGAAATCTGTCGTTCGTCAATAAAAAAACCTCATTGCCGCGGCAATGAGGTAAATATTTTCTCAGTTGTTACCAAGCACGTTGACGTCGGTGTTGATATACTTCGACAGGTCGATGCCGTATTCCAGCAAATCACCGTAAAGGCCTGCTTTCTGCATCGTCGCAAAGATGAGTTTCCAAATCAGGTTGAAGATCAGAGAAAAGCTGATCTGCGACGTCAGACTTGTAGAAGCATCAGAACCCGAGATGAGTCCGCCGATCATATTCTCCATGTGATTGTCCTCCTTTCATCGCGTGGTTCATTGATAATATTTTATCATACAACGTAATTAATTGCAAGTGTTTTTTACGGCTGGCTTGTGACAAGATCCAGAAGATCCAGATAGACTTCTCGCACGGGGTGGTTCTTGAGCAGACCGCCCATCAGCGACATGTGGTCGCCCTCGTGCGTCGGCAGGATGTTCCAGATCCCCGGCTGAATGTTATCACGGTCGATCTGCTGCTGCGGCGCGTTGAACGGCGCCATGGCGGATTTTGTGTTGACCAGTCCATCGTTCATCTGCCAGCTTTCATCGACCACATAGCCGTTCGGCGTGACGCCGGTGTAGCACCCCATCCGTTTGGACGCGGCACGGAAGAGCGGCTCCATTTCGGTGACGCGCGGGATATAGCTTCCGTCTGATTGCTGCTTCACCATCATGCAAGGCAGCGAGAGGTAGTAAACGTCGGGCAAGGTTTCAAAGCTGTCGCAGAGCGCCATCGCGTGGTCGATGTACATATCGTATTCCGCGCTGTCCTCCTTGATCCGCCCGTCGCGCGGCGCGGCGGTACCGTTCGTCAGGATGAACACGACCGCTTTTTCCTCCGGCGTCGCGTGCGGATCGACGTTGATCTCATCGCGGACCGCGTAAGCCGTTGTGCCGTTCATCGGCGCGGAAAGGGTCACGATCGCGTGGATCCAGTCGCCCTTGCCTCCCTTGAAGAAGTCGGACAGAGAACCGTCGGTCGTCGCCTTCTGCTCCGCTTCGCTGCCGGCATACATCAGCTGCAGGAACTGCAAAATCGTTGCGCCGCCGAAGGAATGGCCGAAGAGGTTGATCTTATCCTTGCTGCTGAACGACGAAAGGATCGCCTTGCCGGTGTAGTCCTCGCCATAGCGGGCATGTTTGCAGCGGGCGGAGTGTTCCGCGCCGTAGTCGGTCCGTGTGCCGGTCAGCTGCGCGTACAGCTCGCAGGCGCGGTCCCAGCAGCCGGCGCCCGGCGTGATCTGCGCCGATTTGCACGGATAGCCGCGGGCGTTGAGATACTGCATCAGATCGCCGCCAAACATACCCCAGTAGGGCATCACTTTATAATAGAAGGATTCTTCGCCCCAGCCGCCGAGGCCGTGAACGAATACGTTGGTATAATTGCTTTGGAACGTAGCGGGATCGACGTCCGCTTTGGGGAGATTCAGCTGCGGGAGCAGATACATGACGATCGCCAGAAAGAACGAAATGATTTTTTGCATCAACAACAACTCCTTTTCCTTTCGAATTCCTTTTTATTCTAACATGCCCGCGCAGCTGCGTCAAGGGGCCGACGGGTATTTCATGCTTCACAAAAAGGTACTCTGCCGGCAGACAGCCCCGCGGCAGAGTATTCTTCTTATTCCGTGCCGAACCCCTCGAGCGTGAGGTTGGTCTTGAGCGCGACATCCTCCGTGCTCAAAATCGCGCCGGCGGACGGCAGCGTCTTGGTGCGGTAGCGGCCGGGCTTGACGAATTCGCCCGGAACGAACGGTCGCGCTTTCGTGATCGTGTTGTTCTTCTTAAGCGAGAAGCAGGAAACGCCCTGCGTATCCTTCATCGCCTTCGGGGTCACGATCGCCGTGTTGAACAGCAGACAGCGGCCAAGCGCGGTCTCCAGCACGATCTCACAGTCGTCTTCGATCTGCATGATGGCGGCGAGCGGCGATTTTTCACAGTATGCCTTGATCAGCTTCTTGCGGTTCGCCTTCGTCGCATAGGACGACAGCGTGACTTTCGCGATCTTTCCGTTCTGGAAGAAGAACAGCATGAAGCCCTTATAGGACGCATCCGTCACAGCGCAGAAGACGGTGTTCTCCCCTTCCTCCATATCGAGCTTTGCCGGGACGTAATCGCCGAGTATGCTCGCCTTGGTATCGGCAAAGTCGTTGAGACGCGATTTATAGCACTGCATTTTGTCTGTGAAGAACAACAGCTCACGGTCGTTGGTCGTTTCGAGCGACAGAATGATCTCGTCGCCCTCCTTGAGCTTTTGTTCGCCGCCCATGCGCAATGACAGCGGCGTAATCTTTTTGAAGTAGCCCTCTTTGGTGAAGAACACGTTGACCGCGTAATCCGGCACGCTTTCGCTTTCTTCCGGTTCGTCGATCTCGCTGAGATACAAGAGCTTACTTCTGCGCGGCTGCGCGTACTTCTTCGCGACAGCCTGCAGTTCATCGATGATCACGCGGCGCAGCTTCGCCTTGCTCGAAAGCGTCTCTTTCATCCTGGCGATATCCTCGGTCAGGGTTTCAATATCCTTGAGGCGCTTGAGAATGTATTCGCGGTTCAGGTGGCGCAGCTTGATCTCCGCCACATATTCCGCCTGGGTTTTATCGATACCGAAGCCGATCATCAAATTCGGCACGACTTCGCTTTCCTCTTCGGTCTTGCGGATGATCGCGATTGCCTTGTCGATATCAAGCAAAATCTTTTCGAGACCCTTGAGCAGGTGCAGACGGTCCGCCGCCTTCTGGAGATCAAAGCTGATCCGGCGATAGACGCAGCGGCCGCGGAAGCGGATCCATTCGAGCAGCAGATCGCGCACGCCGAGTACGCGCGGACTGCCGTCGATCAGCACGTTGAAATTGCAGGAGAACGCGTCTTCGAGCGGCGTGGACTTATACAGCTTTTGCATCAGCTTGTCCGGATCGGTGCCGCGCTTGAGGTCGATCGTGATCTTGAGGCCCTTCTTGTCAGTCTCGTCGCGGATGTCGGAAATCTCCTTGAGCGCGCCGGACTTGATGCGCTCGATGATCTTGTCGATGATCGCTTCTGCCGTCGTCGTCGGCGGGATCTCGGTCACGTCGATACAGTTGGCGGACTTATCAAAGGTATAGTTTGCGCGGACTTTGAGACTGCCGCGGCCGGTGTTGTAGATCTCCTCCATCTGCGCGCGGTCGTACAGGATCGTGCCCCCGCCGATGAAGTCGGGCGCCGGCAGCGTATCGATCACGTTGTGGGTCTGATCCTTGATCAGTGCGACCGTCGTTTCGCAAAGCTCATTGATATTGAACGAACAGATGGAGCTCGCCATACCGACGGCGATGCCGAGGCTGACGTTGGAAAGGATTGTCGGAAACGTCACAGGCAGCAAGACGGGCTCAAGCATCGTACTGTCATAGTTATCGACAAAATCGACCGTGTCCTTGTCGATCTCGCCGAAGAGTTCGGCGCAGACGGGTTCGAGCTTCGCTTCGGTGTAGCGCGGCGCGGCGTAGTGCATATCGCGGGAATACGCCTTGCCGAAGTTGCCCTTGGAATCGACAAACGGACAAAGCAGGGTTTCGTTCCCGCGCGCGAGACGGACCATCGTCTCATAGATCGAAGCGTCGCCGTGCGGGTTCAGCCGCATGGTCTGACCGACGATGTTTGCGGACTTCGTCCGTGCGCCGGAAAGCAGGTTCATCTTATACATTGTATAGAGCAGCTTGCGGTGCGAAGGCTTGAAGCCGTCGATCTCCGGAATCGCGCGGGAGAGGATGACGCTCATCGCGTAGGGCATATAGTTGATCTCGAGCGTATCGACGATCGGCTGTTCGATGATATCGCCTGCGTCGGCGATATGGGTGTTCAGCAAAACGTCGTTCGACTCGGCTGACTCGGTTTTCTTTCTTCTTGCCATGTGCGTCCTCCTTTCAGCTCACGTCGGTCATGTCGATATACAGATGACCGTTCGCAGCAATATAATCCTTTCTGCCCTGGAGATTGTCGCCGAGGAGCAGATCGAACTTTTCCGCGGTCTCCGAAGCTTCGCTCGGATCAATCCGGATCAGGCGGCGCGTCGCAGGGTTCATCGTCGTCAGATTGAGCATCTCCGCGTCGTTTTCACCGAGACCCTTCGACCGCTGGATCGTATATTTCTTGTCGCCGATCTGCTGCAGGGCGTCGGCCTTTTCTTTTTCGGTATAGGCGAACCACGTTTCCTTGCCGCAGGTGATCTCATACAGCGGCGATTCCGCGATAAACACCTTGCCTTCGCTGATCAGCGTCGGGCACAGGCGATACAGCATCGTCAAAATCAGCGTGCGGATCTGATAGCCGTCAACGTCCGCGTCGGTACAGATGATGATCTTGCTCCAACGCAGGTTGTCCAGGTTGAAGTTGACCATGTTCTTGCCGCCCGTCGCTTTTGTTTTGACCTCGACGCCGCAGCCGAGCACGCGGATCAGATCGACGATGATCTCGCTTTTGAAGATCTTTTCAAATTCCGATTTCAAACAGTTGAGGATCTTGCCGCGGACCGGAATCAGCGCCTGGAATTCAGAGTCGCGGGCCTGTTTGCAGGCGCCGAGCGCGGAATCTCCTTCCACAATGAACAGCTCGCGCTGACTGACGTCGCGGCTGCGGCAGTCAACGAACTTCTGGACACGGTTGGTCACATCAGCGGACTGCGCCAGCGTCTTCTGAAGGTTTTGCCGCGTTGCTTCGGCGCGGACGCGAGAACGCATGTTGATCAGGATCTGGTTGCAGATCTTGTCCGCTTCCATCTTGTTTTCGATGAAATAGACCTCGAGCTGATGGCGCAAAAACTCCGTCATCGCCTTTTGGATGAACTTGTTCGTGATCGCCTTTTTTGTCTGGTTCAGATAGGAAGCGACCGTGGAAAACGACGAAGAGACGAAGATCAGGCAGTCGGAGATGTCCTGGAACTTGACCTTCGGGTCGGATTTCGCGTATTTGCCGTTTTGCTTGAGATAGTTATCGATGAAGGTCGTAAACGCGCTGTTGACGGCCTTTTCCGGCGCGCCGCCGAATTCAAGCCAGCTGGAGTTGTGGTAGTATTCCAGCAGCTGCTGCTTGTTGGAGAACGTGAACGCCACGTTGAGCTTCACTTTATAGTCGGGCAAATCCTCGCGGTCACGACCCACACGGTCGGCTGACCAGGCCTGAATCGACGTCAAAGCGTCGTCGCCCGCAATCTCCTTGACGTAATCGGTAATGCCGTTTTCATAGTAGTATTCGAACGTATCAAAGCCGCCTTTGATTTCGACCTTCAGCACGAAGCGGACATGTTCGTTGACGATCGCCTGCCGACGGATGACTTCCTGATAGTACTCCACAGGGATGTCGATATCGGTGAACACCTCAAGATCCGGCTTCCAGCGGATGCGCGAACCGGTGTCGCGCTTCGAATACGGCTCCGCCTGCAGGCCGCCGACATTTTCGCCCTTTTCAAAATGGAGGGTGTATTTCTGGCCGTCGCGGTGGATCTCGGCGTCCATGTACTCGCTGGCATACTGCGTGGCGCAAAGGCCGAGACCGTTGAGACCGAGCGAATATTCATAGCTGCCGCCGGCGTTGGTCTGGTACTTGCCGCCGGCATACATCTCACAGAACACGAGTTCCCAGTTGTGCTTGTCGTATTTTTCATTATAGCCGACCGGGATACCGCGTCCGAAATCCTGCACCTCGACAGAGCCGTCGAGATAGCGCGTCACGAAGATCTTGTCGCCGTAGCCTTCTCTCGCTTCGTCGATCGCGTTTGTCAGTATCTCAAACATGGAATGTTCGCAGCCTTCGATGCCGTCGGAGCCGAAGATAACAGCCGGGCGTTTACGCACCTTGTCGGCGCCTTCGAGCATTTCAATGCTCTGGTCGCCGTATCCGTTTTTCTTAGCCATGCAATCTGTTTCCTTTCAACGCGGGCGCAAAATAAGCCGTTTTTTGTCGGCCCGCGCCACCAAATATTGTATCTATTTTATTTTACACATTTTTTGAAAAAAATCAAGTCTTTCCGAAAAATCAATCGAACAAATATTCGAAAGCACGAAAAAGACCCGCTCCGCGCAGGAGCAGGTCTTCCAGATGGTGTTTTGGCTTATTTCTTCAATGCAACTGCCTTTTTCACCTTTTCGGCGATGTGTTCAGCGTCGAGGCCGAACAGATGCAGAAGCTTGACCGCCGGGCCGGAACGGCCGAAGGTATCCTCTACGCCGAGACGCAGCACGGGAACGGGGCACGCTTCCGAAAGCACTTCGCAGACAGCGCCGCCTAGACCGCCGATCACACTGTGTTCTTCCGCGGTAACGATCGCGCCGGTTTCTTTTGCCGCCTTGATCAGGATATCCTTGTCGATCGGCTTGATCGTGTGGATATTGATGACGCGCGCGCCGATACCCTCTTCTTTGAGCGCATCGGCAGCGGCGAGTGCCTCGCTGACCAGCAGACCGGTTGCGACGATCGTGACGTCCTTGCCGTCGCGCAATGTCACACCCTTGCCGAGTTCGAACTTATAATCTTCCGCGTTGACGCGGGGCACAGCCAGACGGCCGAACCGCATATAGACCGGACCGTCATGGTCGGCGGCGGCGAGCACCGCCTGATAGGCTTCAACGTCGTCCGCGGGGTTGATGATCGTCATATTCGGCACCACGCGCATCAGGGCGATATCCTCGCAGCACTGGTGGCTCGCGCCGTCTTCGCCGACGGAGATACCGGCGTGGGTCGCGCCGATCTTGACGTTCAGCTTCGGGTACGCGATCGAGTTGCGGACCTGCTCAAAGGCTCTGCCCGCCGAGAACATGGCGAACGAGGATGCAAAGACGGTGTAGCCCGTGGTCGCAAGACCGGCAGCGACGCCCATCATGTTGCTTTCCGCGATACCGCAGTCAATGAATTTGTCGGGGTATTCCTTCTTGAATACGCCGGTTTTGGTTGCTTTGGCAAGGTCGGCGTCGAGTACAAGGATGTCATCGCGCTGACCGAGCGCTTTGAGCGCGTTGCCGTAGGCGTCTCTTGTTGCACATTTGATCACATCAGCCATAATTACGCCTCCAATCCGGCAAGAGCCGCGTCAAGTTCGGCCATTGCCTGTTCATACTGTTCCGCGTTCGGCGCGCTGCCGTGCCAGTCGCACTTGTCTTCCATGAAGGAAACGCCCTTGCCCTTGATCGTTTTGGCAATGATGCAGGTCGGCTTGCCCTTGCAATCTTTCGCGGCGGTGAACGCGGCGTCGATCTGGTCGAAATCGTGTCCGTCGATCGAGATCACGTTCCAACCGAAGGCGGCGAACTTTTCGTCGATCGGGCACGGCGAGTTCACTTCGTCGAGTGAACCGTCGATCTGCAGATTGTTCCAGTCCACAATAGCGACGAGGTTGTCAAGCTTGCGGTTGCCTGCAAACATCGCGGCTTCCCAGACCTGCCCTTCCTCGATCTCGCCGTCGCCGAGCGGACAATAGACGCGGAACGCCTTCCCCTGCAGCTTGGCGCCGAGCGCCATACCGACGGCAGTGGAAATGCCCTGACCGAGCGAACCGGTGCTCATGTCCACGCCCGGGGTGTACTTCATGGACGGATGTCCCTGCAGCATGGAATCCGGCTGGCGCAGCGTCGCGATATGCTCCCACGGGAAATAGCCCTTAAGCGCAAGCGCGGCGTAGAGCGCTGGGGCGGTGTGACCCTTCGACAGCACGAAGCGGTCGCGGTCTGCCCACTGCGGATTCTGCGGATCCACGTTCATCTCATGGAAATACAGATAAGCGACGATATCCGCGATGGAAAGTGAGCCGCCGGGGTGACCGCTCTTTGCGTGACCGGTACCTTCGATCACGCCCTTGCGGATCTTGACGGCAATTTTCTGCAGTTCAAGCTTTGTTTTCGTATCCATATAATTCCTCCTTACTCTATACATGCGCGGCGGTCATGTGTCCGTCGCGTAATGTTCAATCAGATAGTCGATCAGATCGGCGACCGCGCCGCGATCGCAGTGGCAGGTCACAAGCTTGACGATCTCCTTGATCTTTTTCGGCGCCTGTCCGCAACACGCGGGCACAGCGACCGCTTTCAGCATTTCCCAATCGTTGAAGTAATCGCCGATCGCCGCCGTATGCGCAGGGTCGATCCCGAGCAGTTCAGCGACCTTCATCACGGCGACGCCCTTGTTCGTCCCCTTGCCGACGACCTCGAACGAAGCGACGGACGAGCGCATGAGGTTTGCGGTCTCGCCGTTGTTGCGCGCTGTCACATACGCCTGCACCTTATTGATTGCCGGGGTCGGACCGGTGAAGATGGCTTTGCACCAGTCGCCGGACGGCAGATCGTCGATATTGCGGTAATACTTGCGTTCGAGCCGGCTGGACAGCGCGAGGATCCACGCGCCGGGACCCGGCCGCACCATACGCACCTGTGTTGCAGTCACAATCTGCACGCGAACGGAAGAGAACTTTTTGGCTGCGTCGCGGATAATCTGCTCCGTTTCGGCGTCCACACAGTGCTTCCATAGGATCTGTTCATTCTTATAATCATATACGCCGGCGCCGTTCAAAAATACGGCATAACCGGAATTAAGATGCAGCTTTTCAAAATGTCTGCGCATCGAAGCGATGGAACGGCCGGACGCCAATATCATGGTGCCGCCGTAGTCATATACAAAGCGCCGGATGGCGTTGCGGTTGCGCGAAGGCAGATGACGGCGCTTGTCGTTCAGCGTGCCGTCGATATCCGACGCAAGGAGCCACCCGGACAAAGACTGTGGTTTACTCATCTTGTAACCCCCTTAAAAACGAGGTGAAATACGCGGGCAGTTCGCTGTCGATCTCGATTCTCTGCCGCGTACGGGGATGTTTGAAGCCGATATGTCCCGCGTGCAGACACTGTCCGCCGAGGGATGTGATCACCTTTTTCGGGCCGTAAACGGGGTCGCCTGCCACGGGATGTCCGATATAAGCCATGTGGACCCGGATCTGATGGGTACGCCCGGTTTCGAGCTGCACCCGCAGGTGGGTGAAATCACGATAGGTATGCGTCACGAAGAAATGCGTGACGGCGTTTTTGCTGTTTTTCTGCGTGACCGCCATCTTTTTGCGGTCGGTGGGATGCCGTCCGATCGGCGCGTCGACCGTACCGGAATCGGTCTGAAAACGGCCGTAAACGACCGTCTGATACTCCCGCGAGAACGAATGTCCCGCGATCTGTTCGGCGAGCGCAAGGTGGGCAAAATCGTTCTTCGCCACGATCAGCAACCCGCTCGTGTCCTTGTCGATCCGGTGGACAATCCCGGGACGGATCACGCCGTTGATGCCGGACAGTGAGCCTTTGCAGTGATACAACAGCGCGTTGACCAGCGTCCCGTCCGGATTGCCCGGCGCGGGGTGGACGACCATGCCCTTCGGCTTGTTGACGACCAGCAGATCGTCATCCTCGTAGCGGATATCCAGCGGGATATTCTGCGGGAGCACGTCCAGTTCCTTGTTCTGCGGGATCTGTACCAAGATCTTGTCGCCGGCGCGCAGCTTGTAGTTTTTCGTCACGGCGATCCCGCCGATCTGCACGGCGCCGTCTTCCATGATTTTCTGCACGGCGGAGCGCGTCATTTCCGGGATCCGGTCGCACAGAAACCGGTCGATCCGCTCCCCAGCCTGCGACGCGTCAACGGTAAAGATAAATGCGTCAACCATGAGCTTCTTCCTTCTTGCGGCGGCTGTCGCGTATCAGCTCGTACAGCTCGTAAAAGATGATCAGAAACGCGCCGACCGTGATCAGACAGTCCGCGAAGTTGAAAATATAGAACTTCACGAACAGCACTTCGATATAATCCACAACAAAGCCGCGGAAGATCCGGTCCAGTAAATTGCCGAGCCCGCCGGCAAGAATACCGGCGAGGCAGCAATAGACCAATCCGAATCGGATCTTTTTTGAAAACACGAGATACAGCAATACAGCAAACACTGCAAGCGCCAAGACAGCCATCAGCGTTGTTTTTCCCTGCAGCAGCCCCATCATGGCGCCGTCATTTTCCGTGTAATGCAGCTGGAGCACATGCGGGATCAGAACCAGCGGCGCGCCGTCGCGCAGCTTTTCCGTCACGATATACTTGATCAGCTGATCGGCGCCGGTCAGTGCCAGCACGGAAAGCAGGGTGAAAAGCGGGAGCATAAATCGCCTCTTAGTCGTTATCGTCGTCAAAAATGTCAAATGTCTTCGTCAGACGGAATTTGAACGGATCATGCGGCGCATCGTCGTCATCATCGTCTTCTTCGTCCGCTTCCTCTTCGTCGAACGGCAAAGCGTCCTCTTCGGGCTCCGTCTCGATCTCCTCGAAGTCATACGCCGGCGCGTCTTCAATTTCTTCCGTCGCTTCGGCGTTTTCTTCTTCGGCGTCCGCGTCCACGATAAGTTCCGTTTCCGGCTCATTAACCTGCGGCTCGTACGGATGGTACACAGGCATCTCCGGCGCAACAGGCAGATCAAACAGCGACGGCCGCGGTTCCTCTGCCGCTTCGGGTTCCACGTCCTTGATGATGGAAGAGATCTGCGCGATCAGGTCGTCTTCGTCGGTGAACGAGGGCGTTTCCGCTTCCGGTTCTGCTTCGACCGGCGCTTCTTCCGGCGAGGATGCTTCTTCCGGTTCCGGTTCAGCGACTGCTTCCGGTTCCGTGTCCGGTTCGGCTTCCGCTTCTGCTTCAAAGTCTTCTTTCAGTTCGAACGCGGGCGCGGTTTCCTGGTTCGCCTCCAACTGCGGAATCTCCGTCTCCGCCGCAAGGTCGGCGACGGCATATCCGTTCGGGTCGATGCCTTCGACCATCGGGAGCAGCTGCGAGAGCATCTGCAGCGCGGATTCCTTAAAGGAGAGGATCTCGTTGCGCGTCGTTTCGATCTCCACGTTCGCGCGCTCGATGATCTCCTCAGTCTTCTCTTTCGCAACTTTCGCATCCTTATAGGCTGCGCCGACGATCGTGGCCGCCTTTTCGTTCGCGTCGGCGATCAGCGCGTTCGCCTGATCGTTGATCTGCACCATGTAAGCGTCGCTCTGTGCTTTCACTTCCGCCATCACACGGGCAAGTTCCTGCTCGGAACGGGCATAGTTTGCGTCGGCAGCCTCCTGTTTCTCACGCGCGTAGGCGTCCGCTTTGGACTGCGATTCATCCAGAATGGCTTTCGCCTCTTCTTTCGCGTCGTCCACAATCGTCTTCGCATCCTGGTTTGCGGTCAGCATCGTCTCATCCGCAACAGCCTGCGCCTTCACGAGCGCGGTCGCGATCGCGTTTTTGCCGGCGTTGTATTCGTCAATGATCGACGAAAGCGACGCAAACTTCTTTTTCATCATCGTGTTTTCGCTCATTAGCTCAGTAAAGCTGACATAAACCTGCTGCATGAACGCGTCAACGTCTGCCGAACGGTATGCGCCTCTGCCGGCAGTGGGGAAGGTCTGCATCTTAATCTGATTCAATGAAAGCATGGTTCTTTCCTCCTAACGTCCTGTCTGTTAAACGCAAATCAACCGAAAAACGGCGTGGGATCAACCTGGCTGAAGAAATCACCGGAAAGCTCCGCCGCTTCTGGTACAACCAGATAGATATGATCCGAGATGCTTTCGATCTTGGAATTACAAACGTATTTTACGCCGTCCAGAAAATCGAGCGCACGGCGTTCTTCCTTGTTTTCCAGCTTGGAAAGATCGCAGATCGTCACGATGCCGCGGTCGATCATGCAGTCGGCGACATTGCGCGAGTCGTTCATATCCTCGAGCACAAACAGCGCAACCTTCAGCTTCTGCGAAGGTTTCATGTCGCTCATGCTGTAGATATTGCCGGCGCTCTTTTTGCTCTTCGCCGCGCCGGCGTCAGCCTGACTGCCGCTCGCGCCGTAAGGCTGATAGGCGGACGCCTGGTACTGACCTGCGCCGTAGGGCTGGTAAGAAGGCGCATTGGCGGATTCCGGACGGGCAGCTCTCGGCTGCTTCGGCGCGGGCGCCTGGACGGGCTCTTCGATCGGCTCTTCCTCTTCATCCAGATACTCGTCGTCGTAGTAATCGTCCTCGTCCGTTACCGTAAACGCGTTTTTCAGGTTTTCCTTGATGTTTTTGAAAAAGTTTTCCTTCATGATCTCTATCCTCTGCTTTCTTTTGAATTTGCTTAATATAATCTGGGGCCGAATATCGACGAGCCGATCCTGACGAGATTGGCGCCGCATTCGATCGCAAGCGCATAGTCTGAAGACATCCCCATAGATAAAATCTGCATACTTATATTATCTATATTTTTACGCCCGATGTCAACAAACATTGCGTGCATTTTTTGAAAATAACCACATAATTTTTCATTTTCGTCACAAATCGGCGGAATTGTCATCAATCCGCGGACCCGTACATGGGGCATTTGCGCCATTTCCGCGAGGAGACCCTCGAGTTCCTCCGGCGGCAGACCAGTTTTGCTTTCCTCCCCCGCGATATTGACTTCGATCAGACAATCCATCGTTTTACCGATTTTTTCACACTGTTTGTCGATCTCCTTCGCGAGTTTGAGACTGTCAACCGACTGGATCATGGACACGTACGGGACGATCTGCCGAACCTTGTTGGTCTGCAGATGCCCGATCAGATGCGCTTCCACATGATCGAGCTTCAGATACGGCTGCTTGCCGAGAAATTCCTGCACCTTGTTTTCGCCGATCAGATCGACGCCGCAGGCAATCGCGTGGTTGATAAAGACAGGCTCGACGGTTTTTGTCACCGCCATCAGCCGGATATCCGACCGCGTGCGTCCGCTTTTTTCCGCCGCCTCGCCGATCCGCGCTTCGATAAACCGCAGGTTATCAGCGATCGTTTGCTCACGTTGCGCTGTCGATAACTTTTCCGTCATACAGATTCTTTCCTTTCACGATCACGCGGTCATAGGCGGCAAGGCGCGGCAGATCCGGCGTTTTCTCTTTGTCGATCTCGCCGTCTTCGTTATAGTACACCGCCGGCGCAGCCATCACATGGTTGTCCGCGTAATACAAAATCTTGATAGGTTTGAACACGACGCGTTTACCTGCCAGCACATAGACGCCGGTCAGTCCGTCCTTGTTTTCGACCAGCGCGTCGTTGCTGATCTGGAAGCCCTTATAAGTATTGACGGTGATCTCCGCCTTCTCCTTGCGCAAGCCGGACAGCGCTTCGTTCATCTGCGTACATTTCAGGACGACAGCGACGTTTTTATCCGCGCGGTCCGACACGCTCTGCACGCGCATATCCAGATCGTAGATCCCTTTTTCCGGGAAGCTGACAGAAACCTGATTGCCACGTTTGACAACGCCGACACGGTTTTGCGGGATATAGCAAAGCAGATACCAGGTATGCTGTCCGATGATCTTGCCGTAGGCGCCGGTCACGTCCTCCGGCTTGCTTTGCAGCAGCTCGTCCACCTGTTTCGCCGTCACGGACTCCGTGGCGAGAGACGAGAAGTCAAACTTCGTTTCATAACCGTCCACGCTGCTGACGAAATAGCCGGCGTAGGGTGACAAAATGTCGCTCATATGAACGGACGAGACGTTCAGCGCCTTCTTTTGCTTTTCGTAGCGTTTGAGCAGCTTGGAAAAGTCGAGTTCGCTACCGGTGGCGATCTGCTTTGTCGTCAGCTTGTAATTGATCTTACGGACGGCTTCGTCCAAAGACGAGAGCTTATTGGAATCGATCAATCGCAGATATTCATGAATCGCGGCGGAGATCTCGGAATTGAGCGCGACCACGTTGACATAACTCAGGCTGTCCTGCTCCTGCAGCGTCTTCAGGTAGTCGATCTTGCTCTGCAGCTCCATCGCCTGCCGGTAACTTTGCGCCTGTTCTTCGCTCGCGAACGAAACGGCGATACTGTCGCCGTAGGCAACGCTCGTGCTGTCCGTCACGGTCGGGATATAGACGCGCCCGTTCTGAATATACAGAATCGACAGCGAATTGCCCGCTTCGTCCGTCCGGTTTTCGTCTCGAACGACAAAACCGCTGACCGAGACAACTTCCTTTTCCTCCGTCTGCGTAATATACTCCGTTTCCACCTTGCCTGCGCCGGAAAAATAGATATCCTGCACGATATAGGCAAGGATGATGACGCCGAAAACGATCAGCATGATCACGACCGTTTTCATGTCTCTGGATAGTTTCTTCATACGGTTTCTCCTTCATTTTTCGGGGTGAGCCCCGTTTCCCGTTCAATGATTGCAAGGCTCTCCCGCATGAGCGCGGGAAAATCCAGCCGGTCGATCATCAGCCAGTGGATCGCTTCGTTGCGGCGGAACCACGTCAGCTGCCGTTTGGCGTAGCGGCGCGTTTCCATTTTCAGTTTATCGAGCGCCTGTTCCAGCGTACAAGCGCCGTCGAAATACGGCTGTAACTCCTTATAGCCGATCGCCTGTTTTGCGGTGCCGGCCGGATACTCATGAAAGAATGCTTCGGCTTCCTTGAGCAGCCCGCAATCTACCATCTGGTCCACGCGGCGGTTGATCCGGTCATATAAACAGGCGCGGTCTTCACTCGCAAGGCCGATCACGCAAAAGCGGTAGGGCGATTCTTCTTCGTGTGACGCTTCGCGCTGGTCGCGCATCGTTTTTCCCGTCGCGTAGTACACCTCGAGCGCGCGGATGATCCGCTTGCGATCGGAAACGTGCAGCGCGGCGGCGGTGTCAGGATCGACTTTTTTCAGTTCTTCGAGCAGCGCTTCAATCCCCTCTTTTTCGGCGCGCCTGGTCAAATGATCGCGGTACGACGTGTCGGCGGCGTCGAAGAACGATGTATTATAGAATAAGGTATCGAGATACAAACCGGTTCCGCCGACGAGGACGGGCACCTTGCCGCGCGATAGGACATCGTCGATCGTTTGGCAGCAAAGCGTTTTATATTGCGCGACACTGAACGACGCGGACTGCGGGACAACGCCGATCAGGTGATGCGGCACGCCGAGGGTCTCTTCGGTTGTCGGTTTCGCCGTCGCGATATCCATACCCTCGTACAGCTGCATCGAATCGGCGGAGATCACTTCGCCGTCGAGCGCTTTTGCGAGTGCGGCACCGAGCGACGTTTTTCCGCTCGCGGTCGGGCCGACAACGGCAATCACATTCGGTTTCAACGCCGCACCTCTTTCTTTTCGTTTTATTGGATCCGTCCGAAATGTTTTTCCAGATCGTAACGGCTCATTTCGATCAGCACCGGACGCCCGTGCGGACAGTAGCGCACGTCGTCGTGGTACAGTACCCGTTCGGCGAGCACCTTGAGCTCCGCCGTCGAGTTTTTGTTGCCTGCCTTGATCGCCGCTTTGCAGGCGGCGGTTTCGTAGATGCGGTTGATCTTTTCCGCCTGAATATCCGTCTTGTGCGACAGAAGGTTTTCGGCGATCTCCAGCACGACGTCCTGCACGTCGTCCGTATCGAGCAGCATCGGGCATTCCCGCACGACCACGCAGTTGTTGCCGAAGTCTTCGATCAAAAAGCCGCAGTCTTCAAACACGGACAGATTCGAAAGGATCACGTTGTATTCTTCCTTACTCAGTGCGATCTGCACCGGCGTCAGCAGCACCTGCCGCGCGTCTTCTTTTTTGGTTTCTTTGAGCCGGTTGAAAATGATGCGCTCATGCGCGGCGTGCTTGTCGATGATATACAGCTTGCCGTCGTATTCGCACAGAATATATGTTTTGAATGCTTCACCGATCAGCCGCAGCGGTCTGGGCGCCTCGTGGGCTGTGACCTTGACGGCCGGCGCCGGCTGCACGTCCTGCGCCGGTTCTGCCGGTTTCGCCTGCTGCCGCTGCCGGAACGCGCTGATCACGTCGGGTTCATCCGCTGCAGGTTGGAACGGGTTGCCGGCCGAGGGGGCGGACATCACCGCGCTGCCGACCGTTTTGCGCGGCGGTTCGGGCGCGGGGCGCTGCTGAAGCGGCGGTGATGCCGGCTGCTTCGGTATTTGCTTCGGCGGCTGAGCGCCCTGCCGATAATCGGCGGCAGGCATATTCTTCCAGAAGTCCTGCTTCTTTGTTTTCGGCGAATCGTCGTCTTCCACCATCTGCAGCTGAACGGCGGCAGGCGTCGCTTTCTGCGCGACTTTGGAAAGGTCCGCTTTCGGGCGTGTTTCGTCGGTCTCGATCGCGGAGCGCACGGCGTAATAGACGCAGGCGCCGACACGGCGTTCGTCGGAGAAGCGCACTTCCGTCTTTGCCGGATGGACGTTGACGTCCACCAGCTGCGCCGGTACGCTGATGTGCAGCACGCAAGCAGGGAATTTGCCGATCATGATCGCGTTTTTGAATGCGTTTTCCATCGACGCGGCGATCGCGCGCGAACGGATCGACCGGTTGTTCAAGAAGAAATACTGCATCGAACGCGTGGGTCTTGCGCTGGTCGGGCGGCTGACATAGCCGGTGACCTCCACGCCGTCGAGCGTATAGGAAACGGGCAGCAGACCTTCGGCAAACACGCGGCCAAAAACGGAATAGATTACGGAAAGCAGATTGCTGTCTCCCGGGGTAATCAACGTCTGCTTTCCTTCGCGGATAAAGCGGATGCTGATCTCCGGATGGGAAAGAGCGATCCGTTCCACTACGTCGGCGACTGCGTTCGCTTCGCTGACGTCCTTTTTCAAAAACTTCATCCGCGCGGGGGTGTTATAAAACAGGTCGCGCACGACGATCGTCGTGCCGAGCGGACAGCCCGCTGTGTCACAGCGTTCCTGCACCCCGCCGGAGATGGCGTACGCCGTGCCGGTCTCCTCCCCGCTCTGCCGCGTCAGCAGCTCTACGCGGGCGACGGCGGCGACTGAGGCGAGCGCTTCGCCGCGGAAACCGAGCGTCAAAATCGCGTCGAGGTCCTGCGCCGTGTGCAGTTTGCTGGTCGCGTGGGACAAGAACGCCTTCGGGACGTCCTCGCGCGCGATGCCGCAGCCGTTATCCGTCACGCGGATATAGGAGATGCCGCCGTTGCGGATCTCCGCGGTGATCGCGGACGCGCCGGCGTCGATCGCGTTTTCGAGCAGCTCTTTGACGACCGACGCCGGCCGTTCCACCACTTCGCCCGCCGCAATCAGTTCGGCAATATGTTTCGGCAAAACCTGAATGGCTGCCATCGGTCATCCCTCCTTTATAAGGTATCGTGTCTCGCCTGCTGCACAAGCTTATGCAGCAGCGTCAGCGCCTCAAGCGGCGTCAGTGTATCAGTGTCGATGTTCTTCAGTGTATCGAGGATCTCGTCGTCCAGCGAGCCGTGCAGACTCAACTGCAGCGGTTCCTCCTCGTCGTCCGGCAATACTGCCTGTACTGTCGGGTGCAGATGCGGCGTCGCGGTCTCAAGCTCCTGCAAAATCACACGCGCGCGCTGTACCACGGCGTTCGGTACGCCGGCGAGCTTTGCCGCTTCGATGCCGTAACTGCCGTCGGCGCTGCCGCGGACGATCCGCCGCAAAAACGTCAGCGTGTCGCCGCGCTTTTTGACGGAGATATTATAGTTACGGACGCCCTCCATCTCATTTTCGAGGGCGGTCAGTTCGTGGTAATGGGTGGAAAACAGCGTCTTCGCGCCGATCTTCTTTTTATCTGCAATGTATTCGAGGACGGCGCGCGCGATGCTCATGCCGTCGAAGGTCGAGGTGCCGCGGCCGACTTCGTCGAGAATAATGAGACTGTTCTTGTCCGCGTGGGACAGAATGGACGCCACCTCGCTCATTTCGACCATGAAGGTGGACTGGCCGCTCGCCAGATCGTCCGACGCGCCGACACGCGTATAAATACCGGAGACGATACAGAGGTCCGCGCGTTTCGCGGGCACGAAACAGCCGATCTGCGCCAGCAGGCAGATCAGCGCGACCTGCCGCATATAGGTCGATTTACCTGCCATGTTCGGCCCTGTGATGATCGCGCAGCGGTCGTCGTCACAGTCGAGATAGGTGTCGTTTGGGACGAATGGGCTGTCGCGCAGCGTCTTTTCCACAACGGGGTGCCGCCCTTCGCGGATATCGATCACGCGATTGTCGTGCATCGTCGGGCAGACATAGTCGTTTTCGGCGGCGACAGTCGCGAACGAACAGAGCACGTCGAGCGTCGCAAGCGCCGTCGCCGTCATCTGCAGACGGTGATACTGCTGCGCGACGGCCTTGCGGATCTGACAGAAAACCTCATATTCCAGCTTGACCGAGCGTTCCTGCGCGCCGAGGACCTTACTTTCGAGGTCCTTCAGCTCCTGCGTGATATAGCGTTCGCAGTTGGCAAGCGTCTGCTTGCGGATATAGTTGTCAGGGACCAGTTCCTTGTAGGAATTTGTCACTTCGATATAGTAACCGAACACGCGGTTGTAGCCGATCCGCAGCTTCGGGATGCCGGTCTTTTCCTTTTCCGCCGTTTCGATGGCAGTGATGTAGGATTTGCCGTTGCGCTCGATGTCGCGCAGGGAATCGAGTTCTTCGTTGAATCCGTCGCGGATCAGGCCGCCCTCGCGCAATGAAAACGGCGCTTCCTCGCTGATGGCGTTATCGATCAGCTCCAGCAGATCGTCGAGCAGATCCACCTGCTCATACAGCCGCCGCAGCAGTCCGCTCTGGAGCGTGGAAAGCTGTGCTTTGATCATGGGCAGACGCGTAAAGGTCAGTTTCAGCGCGTTGAGATCCTTTGCGTTCGCGGTCTCATAGACGGCGCGCGACACGAGGCGTTCCATATCGTACACACCGGACAGCGCTTCGACCAGTTCGCCCCGCGCAATTGAAGCCTGCAGCAGTTCCTCTACGGCGTTGTGCCGTTTGAGGATCGGCGCGAGTTGTACCAGCGGTTTTTCGATCCACGCGCGCAGCAGGCGTTTACCCATCGCCGTTTTGGTCTTATCGATCACCCACAAAAGTGAGCCTTTCTTTTCGCGGTTGCGCATCGTTTCGACGAGTTCGAGGTTGCGGCGGGAGGAGAAGTCCAGCTGCATCGCCTGATCGTCGCTGTAAAAACGGATCTCCTGAATGGAACCGAGATCTTTTTTCTGCACGGTCTGCAGATACCGCAGCGCGGCGCCGACGGCGGCGACGGCGGCGGGTGACGCCGCAAGCTCGCTCGCTTGCAGCTTTTCTGAGCCGAACTGCCGCAGACAGGTATCCATACAGCGCTGCAGATCGAAATCGGCGTCTTCGCCCAGTTCGCACGAAGCCTCCATCCGCGTTGACAAGAACGAAGCGATCGCTTTGTTGTCGGCGCAGGCGCGGTTGAGGAGAATCTCGCTCGGCATATACACGGCGAGCTCGTTCATCAGGCGGTCTTCCTTCTTTTTGCCGGAAAACGCGGTCACGTCGAGCGAGCCGGTGGAGATATCGAGGAAGCACACACCGGCGTCTGAGGCAGTCAGATAGATACAGCAAAGATAGTTGTTGCGGGCGTCGTCGAGCATGCTTGTTTCGATCACACTGCCCTTGGTGACGATCCGCGTCACTTCGCGGGTCACAAGCCCTTTCGCGAGGGCGGGGTCTTCGGTTTGTTCACAGATGGCGACTTTGTAGCCCTTCTGGACCAGTCGCGCGATATAACCGTCTGCAGAATGGAACGGCACGCCGCACATGGGGGCGCGCTCTTCCAAGCCGCAGCTGCGGCCTGTAAGGGTCAGCTCCAGTTCCTTCGCCGCGATCTTCGCGTCGTCAAAGAACATCTCGTAAAAATCGCCGAGACGATAAAACAAGATGGTATCGGCATATTCTTTTTTGATTTCAAGATACTGCCGCATCATCGGCGTCATTTCCGTCATGGCTTTGGTTCGTCCTTTCTTTATTTACAAGCAGAGCTTTTCCTTCGGGTTTAGTGATTGCAGTCTTCGTGGCAGCAACTGCAGTCGCCGCCGCATTCATGCGGTTCAGGTTCGCAGGTCGCCGGGTCGGCGCCGTTGACGCAAAGGCCGAGCAGCTGCATCACATAGTTCATCAGCTCGTCGATGTCGCGGCGGGCGGCTTCGTATTCCTGCATGTGCGCGTTCGCCATGAAGGCGCCGTACACGTCGTTGAACTGCTTTTCAAACGCTTCCATCGCGGCGGCGTCCGGCTCTTCCTTGGCAGCTTCGCGCTGATAATTCATCTGCAGCAGCTGGATCTGGCCCATCAGGTCAAGCAGTTCGGGGTCCTTTTCGTTGGCTTCGCGGGCAGCGGCAAAGCGCAGATAGCGCGGGTCCTGCTGAATCGCGGCGCCGAGGTCTCTTGTGAGTTTGATGACGTCCATTGGAATCGTCCTCCTTCAAAATGAAAATAATATATGATACACAAAGGTATAACGGATGTTAGTCTTTGTCATCAATCAGTTTGCCTTTGAGCACCCAGGTCTTCGGCTCGGTCACTTCGACGGTCCGAAAGGAGCCGATCAGGCTTTTGTCTCCCGGGAACTCGATAATCACGTTGCCTTCCGTCCTGCCGGAGAGGAAGCCCGACTCTTTCGCCGGCTCCTCCACGAGGACGCGGAAGCGCTCCCCCTTCATCGCGGCGGTCCTTCTGCCGGCGATTTGCTCCTGCAGGTCGGTCAGCGCCTTGAAGCGGCGGTTCTTTTCTGTGCGGTCGAACGGGTCGGGCAGCGACGCCGCCTTCGTCCCGGGACGCGGTGAAAAGATGAACGTAAACAGCGA
>JAFYDS010000022.1 GCA_017544665.1 Clostridia bacterium
AACTGTTCCTGTCAGCAGGAGATTGACATAACCGCAGGAGCCGCCGCCGCTGCCGCCGGTACCGCCGTTGCCGTTGCTGTCAGAGCTGCCGGTAGCGCCGCCCTTGGAACCGCCTGCACCGCCGTTGCCGCCGATGCCTGCGCCGCCGCCTGCACCGCCGTCGCCGCCGGCGCCGCCTTTACCGCTGCTGCCGATACTGGCGCCGCCGCCTTTGGAGCCGTTACTGCCGCCGGCGCCGTTACCGTCCTTAACCGTCAGATTACCGGGGCCGGTAAAGATCAGCGTGGAGCTTGTCGGCACATAGATACCGGCCTTACCGGCTGTTTTGCCGCTCGCGTTGCCGCCGTTGACAGTCAGCGTTTTGCCGGACGCAATGTAGATGACGACCGTCGCGTTGGCCGCAACAGACAAGCCGCTGGCGCTCGTGGAACCGGAAATGGACTTCGAGGAAAGCACTTTATAGACATTTCCGTTCGACAGCGTACCTGACGTAGGCAGTTCTGTCGCGCCGCCGGTGTACAGCGCCGATGAGATAACCGCTAACCCGCAATACATGGAGGTCACGATCATCAGCAGCGAGAGCAGTACGCTCAGCGACTTGCGTCCCAGATGTTTGTGTTTCATGGATTGATCCATCCTTTCGGGATATTATGATTTGATGCAATGAGCCGCTTGAAAAATATGGTCTTTCAAACTTATACTGCACCATCGTATCCGGAATTTATTTTATCAAACCATTCATGGAAAGTCAATAAGAAAATTAAGATTTATTAACGCAAATATGTAAATATTTACATGTTTTACAATTCGTTAAAGAGTAGAGCAAACATTGTGAAATTATGTCCGGCGTCCCGTCCGGCAGAAACAGGTGGCGTAAAAATGTGGGTTATTTCCCCAGACGGCAGCACGCGAAACAGACGAATTTATCGTTGACAAACAATATCCTTTATGTTAATATATTATTAATATCACGATGGAGGGATCTCTATGGCAGGCGTATACGAATATATCAGTGAATTCGGCGAAACCACGTTCGCGGAACGCCCGTTTTCCGACGCGGACAATCTCGCGCTGTGCCAGATCATCTATCTGCCGCTCGAGACGGTCATCTCGCCTGACCTCAGCGCGGAGCCGGTGCCTTTTACCGACGCGGCGAACGCCTATTTTCAGTCGCAGGGCTGCAAGCACCGGCGGCTCGGCCTCGTGCTTACCAAGCAGGCGAGCATCAACCTGATGCGCATGGGGCAGGCGAAGCGGTTCTCGGAGCTGAAGATCGTCGGCTGCCAGAGCGCGTTCCGGCAGTTCCCGGCTTTGCAGTTCGGCGCGGCGACGTTCCTGCTCCCCGACGGGACGGCGGTCGTCGTCTATCGCGGCACGGACGATTCCGTCACCGGCTGGCACGAGGACCTCGACCTCTATCTGCATCACGGGATGCAGTCCTATCCCCTCGCGGTGCAGTACCTCAAGGACGTCGCGGCGCAGTTCAAGGGCGATCTGATCATCTGCGGTCACAGCAAAGGCGGCAACGTCGCGCTCTACGCCTCGCTCAACGTTGACAAATCGATCCGCGACCGGATCCGCATCTTCTATAACAACGACGGCCCGGGCTTCGACAACTACGACCTCTATCACGGCGAAGCCTACGGCGAGCTGCTCGACCGTTACAGCCACCTCGTCCCGTACGCGTCGTTCATGGGTATGTTCCTTGCGCACGACTACGATTACACGGTGGTTGACAACAAGCACCACCTCGGACCGTTCCAGCATGATATCACGTTCTGGAAAATCGAAAACGGAGAACTGGTCACCCGCGAGGATATGAATCTCCTCGGCAAGCTCAACGACGTGCTGCTGTCGAATCTGATCTTCCGGCTCCGCGAGGAGGACTTTCCCGTCCTCAACGAGATCGCCGACCGGTTCATCGAAAGCGTAAAGCTCGACTCTCTGCTCAAGGCGGTCAAGATTCTGCCGGTCGTCGGCGGACGCGTCCTCGGCGCGTGGATCAAAACGCCGAAGGACACCCGCGACCACTTCCGCGCCGCCCTCCACGGCGTGACGGCGACCACGGTCAACACGCTCAAGGACTTCCACCGCGACACGGTGCCGAAGGTTGCGGCTGAGGCAAAGATGTTTGTCCGCAGAGCGATGAATCACTAAATGAAAAAGAGAAACCGTCCGGCTTGAAACCGGACGGTCTTTTTTGTTTTGCTGTTACCACGGGAAGGTCTCATCGACAACGACTTCGCCGTTCTGATTGACGGCTTCGAAACGCGCGCCGCTCTGGGTCAGCGTCAGCTTCGAGGCGATATAGCTATCGCCGCGGTGCCCGCCGTCGATGTAGGTCGTGATATCGGGATAGGCGTCGAGATACGCCTTCTCCTGTTCGTTCTCTTCGCTCAGGAAGCGGCAGACATGCATATGACCGCTGACGACGAAGCGTGCGCCGAGCGCGGAGAACGCGTCCCACGCTTTGCGCGAGAGCTCCGGCTCCGGCTCGCTGACCTGCCACGCGTGGCTCAGGACGATCAGCTTGTCGGTTTTCACCTCGGCTTTTTCCAGCCAGTTGACCATCTCTTCGCGGTTGACGCGGTAGTCGTCCATCCCGCCGTATTCCACATGGTCGTCGTTCTTGTCTTCGCCGCTGTCGAGCACAAGGAAGGAGTAGGGACCGCGGTCAACGGTGTAATAGAGCTTATCGTAGCCGAGATAGGACGGCAGCTGATCGGCAAAGGCGCCGCGGGTCTCATGGTTGCCGCGGACGTAGATCACGGGGATCTCTCCCCCGGTCAGATCGCCGCCGAAGCGGACGATGTATTCGACCGCCTCTTCTTCAAAGTCCATCCCCGGCGCGGGATCGCCGAGCATCACGACAGCGTCGTATTCGCCGAGGTGGAAGATCGCCTGCTTCGCCTGCTTGACATAGGTATGCCAGTCGGAGATCACGAGGTAGGTCTGCGCCCTGCCCTCATTGACCGAGAGCGTATAGGTGTCGGAGGTGACGGTCTTGCCGAGCCGGCTGCCGTAGCTGTATTCCTCGATCACACGGGTACTGCCGACCTTGTAGCGGTTGTTTTTAAGATGGGTGTACGGCACATGGACGCTGTGGATCAGCCGGTCGCCGATCCGTCTGCCGTCGATCTGCGCATAGACGGTGTAGTCCGTCCCGTCAAAGTTGTACTCCACAAAGCCGGTCCCCTGCGCGCTCGTCGCAAAGACGACGGCGTAGTCTTCGCCGGTATCCATCACGACCGGGTCGGACACCAGCCGGAACGGCTTCAGCGGGAACACCAGCGACAGCGCGCCGAGGGCGAGACAAACCGCGAGCAGCACGGCGAGCACGGGTTTTGCCTTTCCCCTGAGGTTCGGCAGTACCAGCAGCGATAGCACCGCCGCAAGGAAGAGCAGTATCACGGGCAGGTCCTTTTTGAGATACAGCAGCAAAGCCTGATTCGTCTCGTGACCGCTGATATAGATGATTGCCACGATCGCGACGGCAAAGAGCACGGAGAGCACGAAGGCGACGCCGCCGAGCACGGCGCAGATTTTCGGCAGCGGCTTTTCGCTTGATCGGTACAGCCGCAGCGCGAGGAGCACAAGCGTCACCGCCAGCACGCCGAGCGCGATCAGGAACAGCCCCATGCTGCCGCCGAGGAAGCCGATATTCGGCTCATAGAACACCCACACCATGCGGTACGCGCGATAGACGCTCGCCGCGGCAGTCATCAGCACAAACGCCGCGATCAGCACCGGCAGACGCAGGAAAAACGACCCTTTTTGTTTCATCGCAACAGCCTCCTGTCAGATGTTTTTCTTCCACTGCTATACTATCACAACACGGCGGCGTTGTCAAACCAAAAGATTATCATTTTTAATGGTTGCGCGATTGACAAACAAATTTTGCTGTGATAGAATAATACACAACTTGAAAAACGGAGGTGGAACAGCATGACGACCCTTTTCCCGCGCGAAACCGCACTTGCCAATTTCTTGTTCCGCCCCGCACGCTGATACTATTAGCGTATCGTGTTGCTGTTTTGCGTCGGCGGTGCCGGCGCTTTTTCTATAATTATATGATAAAGAGGTGAATCCCCTTGCGCTATATCAAACTGCACGAAGAGACCAAGGTGCCCATCTTCCGCAACGTGGTCTGGGCAGTCCGGCTGATCTGGCAGGCGGACTGGCGGCTGCCGGTCAGCTCGCTCCTGGAAGAGTTCTGCGACAGCTTCCTCGGCGTCTTCGTCAAGAATATTCTCTTTTTGAAAACGCTGCTGACGATCATCGATTCCCACGGCGACTTCAAGCAGTACTTCCGCTGCCTTTTGTGGTTCCTGATCGTTTCGGGGCTGCTGCAGTTCGGCAGATGGTACGGCAGCTACGTCAACCGCTCGTCGGTCAAGCTCGTGCTGCAGCGTCTCAACAACAAGCTGTTCCAGAAGGCCTGCACGCTGGACGTCAGCTGCTATGAGGACCCGGAATTCTACGACAAGTATCAGCGCGCGACGACTGTGCTCAGCGACGGCTACTTTCATGTGCTTTGCATGAATCTTGCCGAGATCGTCGGCAAACTGGTGTCGCTGCTGCTCGTTGTGGCAACAGTGATTTCCGTCAACCCTGTCTATCTGCTGTTTATGCTCCCGGCGATCGCGGAATTCGCCATCGAAATACGAAAGAGCCGCAAGGCCTATCAGCGCGATCTGGAAATGACGACGAACAACCGCGTCAAGGCGTATATCAAGCGCACGATGTTCTTGCGCGACTACGCGAAGGATATACGTACGTCGAATATCTTCCTCGTGCTGCTGCAGCGCTTTGAGGCGGCGACGAAGGCGAACCTGGTGGTCCTGCGGGAATACGGGCTGCCGCTGTTTCTTTACGGTATGCTCATTTCGCTGCTTGAAAAATTCATTCCGACCGTCGGCGTTTACGCCTACGCCGGGTACCAGTTCATCCACACCGACAAGATGACGATCTCCGGCTTTTCGGTGCTCCTTTCCGCGATCAACTCGATCAACGACGCGACCTGGGCCCTGTCGATGTGCTTCGACGAGATCTCGGAGATGGCGCTGTTTTTCAGCAATCTGCGCGACTTCTTCGAATATGAGCCGCAGATCACCGACGGCGCGCTGGAGGCGGGCAAGTTCGAGACGCTGGAGTTCCGCGACGTCAGCTTCACCTACCCCGGCGCGGAAAAGCCCTCGCTCTCCCATGTCTCCTTCACCCTGCACCGCGGGGAAACGCTGGCGATCGTCGGCGTCAACGGCGCGGGCAAATCGACGCTGGTCAAGCTGATGATGCGCTTCTACGACCCGACCGAGGGCGAGATCCTCTATAATGGCAAGTCGCTGAAAGACTATAAGCTCGAGTCGCTGCGCGGCGTCTTTGCCGCCGTGTTCCAGGATTACCGGAACTTCGCCGTTTCGGTCAACGAAAACGTCATGTGCCGCGACTGCGACGAAGACGATAAGCAGCTCGCCCGCCGCGCGATGGAGCAAAGCGGCGCGTGGGAGAAGATCTCTTCGTTTGAAAAGCAGGGCGACACCGTGTTGACGCGGGAATTCGAGGAAGACGGCGCAGGGCTTTCCGGCGGCGAAAACCAGAAGGTCTCGACCGCCCGTCTCTTCGCCCGCGACTTTGAGATCGCCGTACTCGACGAGCCGTCGTCCGCGCTCGACCCCGTGGCGGAGGCGCAGATGTACCAGCACCTGATGGAAGCGACGCAGAACAAAACGGTGGTCTATATCTCCCACCGCCTGTCGAGCGCCGCGTCATCCGACCGGATCCTCGTTCTCGAAAACGGAGAGGTCGCCGAAAGCGGCGACCATAGGACGCTGCTGCATGACGGCGGGATCTACGCCGCCATGTTCCGCAAGCAGGCGGCCGCCTACCGGACCGGAAAGGAGGCGGCGTCTGATGCATAACAAGGAAACGGAAAAGAAGCAAAGCGTAAGATCGATCTTCTCGAACGTAGTCTATTTCATTCGGCTGATGTTCTCGCTCTCCCCCGTCCTCGTGGTCACCGACCTCATCCGGGGCGTGGTCGCGCAGCTGCCGCCGAAGCTGATAAGCGTGCTCGGTATGAAGCGCGTCATCGACATTGTGGAAAGCGGAGAGCACCTCGAGCGCATTTGGAGCGCCGTCGCCGTGATCGCGGTCGTCCTCGTGCTCAGCCATGTGCTGGAGGCGCTCTATCTCGAGTTCTACTGGAGAATGGCGAACGAAAAGCTGACGATGAACCTTTCGAAAAAGCTCTATGAAAAAGCGCGGTCGCTCGACCTTTCGCAGTACGACGACCCGGAGTATTACAACAGCTTTATTCTGACGATCGAAACGTCCGCGGACAATATCCAGAACCTGCTCAATCTGGTACGCAACTATGTCTCGTCGCTGATTTCGTTTTTCACCATCGGCACGGTACTGGCGACGATCGACCCGCTGTGTCTTTTGATCATTCTGGCGGTCGTGCTGACGTTTCTGCCGCTGAGCCGCAAGGTCGGCGCGCTGCAGATGGGCCGCCGCAAGGACAACGCCGCGCTGCACCGCCGCTCGGACTACTTCCAGCGCATTTTCTACTTACAGGAATACACCAAGGAAGTGCGGATGCACGGCATCCGGCCGCTTTTGATCGACCGCTACAACGACGCGGCGAAGGCCGTGGTCGATAACCAGCGGAAGTATTGGAAGAAGATCGCGTTCTTCGGCGGCGTGCAGGATTTCGGCATTCAGACGCTCGGCTTCCTGTTTTTGCTGCCGCTCTATCTCGGCTACTGCGTGCTGGTGAAAAAGAGCCTTTCGGCCGGCGACTTTGTGGCGTCGTTCAACGGCGCGTATCAGATCGCGATGTCGGTCAACTTTCTGACGGTCTGGGCGCTGTCGGTGTTCTCCGAGCGCGGGAAAATGATCGAAAAATACCGCGAGTTTCTTGCCACGGAGCCGAAGCTCAAGGACGGAGACGATACCGCACCCTGCGCCGCGCCGGAGACGATCGAGATCAAAGACCTCTCGTTCACCTATCCCGGCAACGACGAGCCGACGCTGAGGGATATCAACCTGACGATACGCCCCTACGAGAAGATCGCGCTCGTCGGCTACAACGGCGCGGGCAAGACGACGCTGACCAACCTGCTGCTGCGGCTCTATGACCCGACGGAAGGCAGCATCACGATCGGCGGGCAGGACATCCGCGACGTGACGCGTCCGTCGCACATCGACCGCTTTGCCGCGGTGTTCCAGGACTTCCAGACCTACGCCTGTACGATCGGCGAAAACGTGGCGCTCGACAAGGACCCCGACGCCGACCGCGTGCTGCAGTCGCTCGACAAGACCACGTTCCGCAAGCCGCTGCCCGACGGCGTTGACACCGAGCTGCTGCGGGAATTCAGCGACAGCGGCGTGATGCTTTCCGGCGGCGAAAGCCAGAAGATGGCGGTCGCCCGCGCGTTCTATAAGAACTGCCCCTACGCCATCCTCGACGAGCCGAGCGCGAACCTCGACCCGATCGCGGAATATGAACTGAACCGCGCGATGCTCGAAGCCTCCTCGCACAAGACGGTGATCTTCATCTCGCACCGCCTTTCGACAACGGTCGGCGCGGACCGGATCTATGTGATGGAAAACGGACGGATCGTCGAAAGCGGCACCCACAAAGAGCTGATGGAAAGAAACGGCACCTACGCCTATATGTTCCGTCTGCAGGCGAAGAAGTACGCCGAAGGGGCCGACGACTGGGCGGAAGAAGACGCAAAAGAAGACGCGTAATCGGCCGCAGCGTAAAGACAAATCAAACACGCCTCACCCAGCGGAAGCACCGCGGCGGGGCGTGTTTTTTCATTCAAACAGAACAAAAGAACAGGATGCAGGTTTTATCCTGCACCCTGTTTTCAGTAAAGAATTGTTTTTCCTTTCGGTCTTCGCGGAATGGCGTTGCCCTTACGCTTCGACCGTGGTGTACATGAAGTACTTGTAGCCAAGCGGGTTCGAGAAGAAGCCCTTGACGTCCTTGCTGATCATGAACAGATCGGTGTAGTAGTACAGCGGGCACAGGCAGCCGGTCGCCATGAGCATATCTTCGGCGAGGTGCATCATCTGATAACGCTTCGCGGTATCGGTGCAGGTCTTGATCGTGCTGATCAGCACGTCATAGGTCTCCGCCCAGGTACCGTTTTCGACCTTCACATCGTAGCCATACGGGGTCAGGTCAAGGTTGTAGTGCTTGAGATCCTTGTTTGCGCCCTTGCCGTACTGGACGTCGTTGTTACCGGAAACGGAAGTCCACATGTCAAGGAAGCTGATGGGATCGTTGTAGTCCGCAAGCCAGCCGTTACGGGCGATGGAATAGTTGCCGTCCTTTCTGGTGTTCAGGAAGGTGTTCCATTCCTGGTTCTCCAGCTTGATGGAGATGCCGACGCCGTCAAGCGCGCTCTGCAGGTATTCGCCGATCGCCTTGTGGCCTTCGCTGGTGTTGTAGAGGTAGGTCAGAGACGGGAAGTTCGTGAACTTGCCGGTCGCTTCGTCATAGTCATAGTACTTCTTCAGGATTTCGACAGCCTTGTCGAAGTTCGCCTGAACAGCATTCGCGGCAACGTCATAGTAGCCGTCGAACGCGCCGCTGGTACCGGCGTTCTTATAGAACTCGGTCTTGCCGTCGGCATCGG
>JAFYDS010000180.1 GCA_017544665.1 Clostridia bacterium
CTTCCACAGCCTGCTTCGTGCCGCTGGTGAAGATGTCGCCGTTTTCGATCGCGTTACGTTCATGCTTCTTCATCGGGCCATAGTCGAATTTCGCGACGGCGAGGACGATCATCATGACGATGGTCAGGATCGCGTAGAAGTTGAAGGGAATCGATTTCACGAACAGACCGATGCCGCTGTCGGCGCCGGCGTCCTTCGCAAAGCCGGCAACAGCCGCCGCCCACGAGGAGATCGGCGCAATGATGCAGACCGGCGCGGCGGTCGCGTCAATGAGGTAAGACAGCTTCGCGCGGGAGACCTTGTGGCTGTCGGTGACGGGACGCATGACGGAACCGACCGTCAGGCAGTTGAAATAGTCGTCGATGAAGATCAGCACGCCGAGCAGAATCGTCGCAAGCTGGGCGCCGAGGCGCGACTTGATATGCTTGACCGCCCAGCGGCCGAACGCCGCGGAGCCGCCCGCCTTGTTCATCATGGCGACGATCGCGCCGAGAATGACAAGGAAGATGACGATACCCATGTTCCAGGAGTCGGCCAGATTACCGATAAAGCCGTCCTGTACGACGTGGTTCATGATGCCCTCAAAGTTGAAGCCGGCATACAGCACGCCGCCCGCGATGATACCGACGATCAGCGAGGAATAGACTTCCTTGGTGATGAGTGCCAGCACGATGGCGATGATCGGCGGAAGCAGCGACCAGATCGTCGCGTAATTCTTGACAGATTCACGCACTTTCGCGATCGCGGTCTGGATGTGGCTTTCAAAGCCCGGGTCGCCTTCGATGTTGTCGGCGTAGCCGTCCACGTATTCCTGCGCGGAATCGGGATCGCTCAGGTCGTATTCGACCGCGTCTTCGCCTTCACCGAGGGTGAAGACAGTGTCGCCCGACGCTTCTGCAGCCGCAGCTTCTTCGACGGCAGCACCGATGGTCTCGGCAGCTTCGCCCACTGCCTCGGCAGCGTCGGAAGCGACTTCGCCGACTTTATCGGCAGCAGCGGCAACGGCGTCGCCGACCGCTTCAGCAGCGTCTCCAACGGCTTCACCGACCGACTGGGCAGCATCTTCAGCAGCGTAGAGCACCGCCTGGGCAGCGTCTTCAGCTGCGTTGCCGTCTTCGGCAAACGTCATGCAGCTGAACGGGATCGCCAGCGCGAGCACGAGCATCAGCGCAAGGATCAGTCTTGCATAGGTTCGGTTTTTCTTCATGGTTGATGTCCTCCCTGAAAAATAAAAAATGTGTGTACGCAGGAAGCGCCCACACAAAACAGCATGGTAGAATCGGTGTGATAGCGCTCCGCATATGCGACAGTCGGCAGGATGTTTTCCGTACCGCCCAGCAAAGCGTTCTGCAGCCGGCGCTCCGCTTCGGCAGCCGCGCCTTTCGCCGCACCCTGTCGCCCGCTGCCGGGCAGTGTGCCGTTACTGATCGCGTCCGCGCCTCTATCGAAAGTTTCCTCGGGGAAACTTACCGTTTCATTATAACAGATTATGAATAAAAATCAACCCTGTTTCGGAAAATAAATCATTTTTCGCCGTTTGTCTGCGCCATCGCCTGCCGCAGCGCTTTCGCGAGCTGGTCGGGACAGGACGTCGGCTTGAAACCGCATCGGATGCCGGAAAGCCGCTTTTCCACTTCCTGAGGCGTCATGCCCTCCACAAGCGCGCTGATTCCGGCGGTGTTGCCGGCGCAGCCGCCGTAGAAACGGACGTTGTGGACTTTGCCGTCCTCCAGTTCAAAGGTGATCCCGCGCGAACAGACGCCGCTGGGCTGATACGAGAATTGCATGATTATACCTCCTTGTCATTTTGACTGTTTTGCTTTTTGAAAACAACGAATTTACTGAACAGATAGTTGAGCACGACGACAACCACGCCGATGATCAGCTTTGCGACGATCTTGCCGCTTAGCTGCACCAACCGGAAATCGAACACTTTTTCGTCGAAATGCAGCAGCTCGACGAAGCACCACAGTCCGCCCTGCTCGATAAAATACGAGCCGATCCGCGCGAAGAAGAAGCCGGGGATCTCTTTTTTGAGGGTGGAGAAGGTCCACTCCTTGCTTTCGAAAACGAACAGCTTGTTCGTGATGAAGGCGAACGCGACGGCGGTGATCCACGCGATCGTATTCGACAGCAGGTACCATTTGCCCCCGAAAAACAGGTCGAAGACCTTGAAGACGACAAGGTTTACCAGCGTCGTCATGCCGCCGAACAGAACGTAGGTGAACGTCTCTTTGTTGCAGACGGCGGAAATCAGCTTTTTCATGTGTCCGCCTCCGCTTTCTCAGGATGGAAAACAGCCTGTAGTTTTTCCTCTATGACCGGATAGACGACCGGATAAAGGCGGTTGACGATCAGAACGGCGATCAGTGCGTAGATCACGCCGAACAGCGCCCCGAACAGCACGTCCGTGCAGTAGTGCACTTCCAGATAAACGCGCGAAAAGCCCATCAGACAGCCGAACAGGCCGAGCAGAAGCCCGCCCTTCCGACTTTGGCAGAACACCACGGTCGCCGCGGCAAACGCCGCCGCCGTGTGTCCCGAGGGGAACGACCAGGAATCCGGCCGGCTGACGAAGTCCGGGTAGCGGTAAACTGCCTGCCACCAGTCGTATGTGAGATCGAACGGACGCGGCCGCGCCAGCAGTTCCTTGACGATCACGCTGTTGCAGACGGTCATGATCGCCAGCGCGCCGAGGACGGCGACGCCGAGCTTGCGGGTTTTTCGTGGAATCAGCAGGACAAAGCCGAGCAGGAAAAAGATCGCGCCTTTGGTGCCGAGCAGAGAAACGACAATCATGACAGGCGTCAGGATCCCGTTCTGGATCGACTGGATCCACGAGAAGACCGACAGATCAAACGACAGCAGCGGATCGAATAACGGTTGCATCCACACGCCTCCTCTTAGAGTTCAAAGACTTTCTTCAGCGCTTTTGAAGCAGACCCGACTGCGAGCGCGACCACGTCGTCGCCCGCCATCAAGAGCGTATTACCGCGCGGGATCAGCAGCGAACCGCCGCGGATGATATAGATCAACACGCAGTTTTCCGGAATCTGCAGATCCATCACGCGCTGGCCGGAGCGGCTCCAGTTCTGCGGGATCGTGTATTCGCTGATGATCGCGTCGGAGTTGGTGATGTCCGCGATCAGCTTGACGTCGGAGTTGTCGATCTCGCGCTCGATCAGATCGGAGATGATCCGCGTCGAATCCAGCACAAGATCGATGCCAAGCCGTTTCATCAGGGAGATGTTTTTGGTGTTGTTGATCTTCGAGATCGTACGCTTGATGCCGAACTGCTTTTTGCCGATCTCGCAGGCAATCAGGTTGTTTTCGTCGTGGTTCGTCACGGCGATCATCACGTCGCATTTGCCCGCGCCGGCCGCCGCCAGCGTTTCCACCTTGGTGCCGTCGCCGCAAAAGACACGCACGTCGAGCGCATTCGCAAGCCGCGCGCAGTTTTCTTCGTGGCGGTCGATCAGCCGGATATCGTGTCCCGCCTCTTTGAGATGCTTTGACAGATAGTAGCCGTGCTGTCCCGCGCCGATAATCAAAATACGCATAGGCTCACTCCTTCGCAATGATCAGCATATCGCCGTCTTCGATCGTGAGGTCGTCCTGACAAAACAGCAGTTTCCCCGTTTTGCGCCGCAAAGCAAACAGCATCGTGTTCGGGCGGGTCTGGATCTCGCCGCAGGAACGCCCCACTTCTTTTTTATCTGCCTTCTCCATCGCGAAATGCACCGCCGTGCCGCCCATGGAGATCGAGTCGATGGACTCGCTGTCCTGACTGACCAGACTGAACAGCAGATCACTTTCGAGCCGGGTCGGACAGATCGTCCTGAGACCGAATTTGCGGAAGACTGCCTCGCGTGACGGGTCGCTGACGCGGACAAAAGTGTTTTTCACTTCAAATTCCAACTCCAGCGTCTGCGCCGCCATCACGTTGACATTGTCGTTGTTCGTGACGACGATCGCGACGTCGGCGTTATCCGCGCCCGCGTTGCGCAGAACGTCCATATCGGTCACGATGCCGCAGACCGGCAGTCCGGAAAAGCGTTCGCCGAGCGATTGGAACGCGCGCTCGTCCGCATCGACAACAGCGACGTCATAGCCGTAGTCGTCCAACTGGGTGGCAAGCCGCGCGCCGGTCTTGCCGCAGCCGACAATCAAAACATTCATAGAGAAGCCTCCTTGCTCAAAATGCGCAGTGGCGGAATGTCACGTCCGCCGTCTGCTTCGTCAAAGTCAAAATCGCGTACGCGCCGTCGCAGAGCGCGCCGGGGTTCACAAGCAGCACCCCGTCCCGTGTCTCCTGCGACGGGCGATGGGTATGTCCGTAAAGCGCAAGATCCGCACGAACGCCCTTTGCCTTTTCCAAAAGATCGTGAAGCCCGTACCGAACGGCGGCGCGGTGCCCGTGCGTCGCGACAATCGTGTGCCCTTCGATAAACTGGTAAGCGAAATCGTCATAGGATGTATATTCGCCCGCCGGGTCGCAGTTGCCACGCACGGCAACAAATTTACGCGCCGGAAAAGCTTCTTTTGCCTTTTCCAGATCGGACAGCCCGTCACCGAGGAAAAAGACGACCGGACAGTCCGCTTCCTGTTCCAGTACGCGGCACATTCGCCGACTGTGTCCGTGGGAATCGGAGAGCACCAGCACACGCATGCAACATTCCCCCTTCGCCGGCATATACATAGAATAAACGGTCAAGTTGAATTTTACCATAATTTCGGAGGTATTGCAATGGATGACGCAACAAAACTTTCGCCAAAGCTGCTTCTGGAGCTGCTTTCGGCGCTCAAAGGGAGCAAAAAGGGTGCGCCGGCGGACCCGGAAGCGTTTTTGCGCGCGCACCTGACGGAAGAACAGACCCGCGCGGCGCAGCAGGTCCTCCACGATCCGCAGAAGCTGCAGTCGCTGTTGCAGCACCCGCAAGTCCGCGCGCTGCTGCAGAAGCTGCAGGCGGAAACGAACGCCGATGGCACAGCCGGGGTTTGACCTCGAAGGTCTGCTCGGCTCCCTGCAGGAGCAGGATCTGTCGCAGCTGTTGGAAACGGCAGGCGCCATGTTCGGGCAAGAGCAAGCCGAACCCCCGCGGCAGACGCCGCCGGAAGAGTTGCCGCAAATCGACCCGGCGCTGCTGTTGAAACTGACGAAGCTGTTCACGCTGCTAAGTCACAGCGAGCCGGACCCGCGCGCCGATCTGCTGCGGGCGCTGCGTCCGCTGGTCAGCGAACCGCGGCAGGAACGGATCGACACGGCGGCGCGGATGCTGCAGCTGCTCCGATTGCTGCCGCAGCTGCGGGAGTTGGAGCTTTGAAAGGAGAAGACGATGGCGGATTCTTTGGAGGAACAAACACAGCGGGCGCTGCAGCAGCTGCGGGAGATGCAGCACAACATGCAGTCAACAGAGCCGGCGGACGCCGCGCCTGAACGGAAACCGTCCGCCCCTTTGCCGCAGCCGGGCGCCCAGAGCCTGCTGCGGTTTTTGCGGTTGGATTCCGACGCGCTGCTGATTTTGCCGCTGATCTTGCTGCTCTCGCGCGAGGGCGCAGACAACGCGCTGCTGCTGGCGCTGGTGTATATTCTGCTGTAGTCTTGTCAATAATATGCATATTATATTCACTTTTTGCTGTATATATGCACAATTATTCATAAATTCGCATATTTAAGGAAAATATATTCATTTTTCTATTGACAAACGCCACTGTGCCGTGTATAATACCGAACAGACATTGAAAAAGAAGTGAGGGTAAACCATGAACAAAGAAGCCATCAAAAAAGTCGTCCTCGCCTACTCCGGCGGTCTGGACACCTCGATCATCATTCCCTGGCTGAAGGAAAACTACAATAACTGTGAAGTCATCGCCGTTTCCGGCAACGTCGGTCAGGCGGACGAGCTCGAGGGACTCGAGGAAAAAGCGCTCAAGACCGGCGCGAGCAAGCTGTATGTGCTCGACCTGACGGACGAATATGTGGATGAATACATCATCCCGACGCTGAAGGCCGGCGCGATCTATGAGGAATACCTCCTCGGTACAAGCACCGCGCGGCCGTGTATCGCCAAAGGGCTGGTCGATATTGCGATCAAAGAAGGCGCCGACGCCATCTGTCACGGCTGTACCGGCAAGGGCAACGACCAGGTCCGCTTTGAGCTGGCGATCAAGCACTTTGCGCCGAACATGCCGATCATCGCCCCGTGGCGCGAATGGAGCATCAAGTCGCGTGAAGAAGAGATCGACTACGCCGAAGCGCACAACATCCCGCTGAAGATCAACCGCGAGACGAACTACTCCAAAGACAAGAACCTGTGGCACCTGTCACACGAAGGGCTGGACCTCGAGAATCCGGGCAATGAACCGCAGTACGAAAAGCCGGGCTTTCTTGAAATGAGCGTCTCTCCCCTGCAGGCG
This sequence comes from Clostridia bacterium, assembly GCA_017544665.1. GTDB lineage: Bacteria > Bacillota > Clostridia > Oscillospirales > Acutalibacteraceae > UBA6857. The sequence continues at coordinate 6,418 of JAFYDS010000180.1, forward strand.
CCGGATGAGCCGACTTACATCACCCTCGACTTCGAGCAGGGCGCGCCCGTTGCGCTGAACGGCGAGAAAATGAGCGCGAAGGATATCATCCTTCAGCTCAACGAAATCGGCGGCAAAAACGGCATCGGCCTTCTGGACATCGTCGAAAACCGGCTGGTCGGCATGAAGAGCCGCGGCCTGTATGAGACTCCGGGCGGCACGATCCTCTACAAGGCGCACAGCGTGCTCGAAACGATCTGCCTCGACAAGATGACGATGCACGAAAAGCAGAAGCTTTCGATCACCTTCGCCGAACTGGTCTATAACGGTCAGTGGTTCACCCCGCTGCGCGAGGCGCTTTCCGCTTTCGTCGATAAGACGCAGGAGACCGTCACCGGCACCGTAAAGCTGAAGCTCTACAAAGGCAACATGATCAACGCGGGCGTCTGGAGTCCCAATTCGCTGTACAGCGAGGATCTCGCCTCCTTCGGCGAAAGCGACTACGACCAGACCGATTCCGCCGGCTTCATCAATCTCTACGGCCTGCCGATCAAGGTCCAGGCGATCGTAAACAGTAAAAAGAAATAAGAAAGCAAGAAACGAGACAGCAAGAACGGCTGCGTATTCCGAGGCGAATACGCAGCCGTTTTTTTTTACCGATATAGAGATATACAAGAAAGCCGACCCGGCACGAAGCCGGGTCGGTTGTTGCATGGGGTGGGTTGTCTTCTGTCGGATTTAACGGCCGAAGAGTTTGTTGAAGATCGTCTTGAACCACTGAATGATCTGCTGGAAGAAGGCGATGAAGCCGTTCGCCGCGAAGCCGGGCTTGTTGCCGAACTCGCTGTCCGGATAGTTGTGATAGACGTTACCGGTGTCGGCGTCTTCGTCAACATATTCGGTGAACAGCCAGTCGAGCAGTTCCGCAACCTTACCGATGTTCTCGTCGCGTGCGGAGGCCTTTTCCTGACCTTCTGCCACCAGTTCAAGTCTGGTGTTGTAGTCCTTCTGCCAGTTCGCAACCTTCGTCGTGCCGGTGTTGACGGCGTAGAAGATGTAGTAGAACATGTGCAGCAGGGAGTCCATACCGGTGTTGGTGCCGGCATAGGTACCGACGATGTCGATCATCTTGTCGATGTACGCGTAGCCTTCGTCGCTCATTTCGATCTTCTCGCGGACGAGCGTCTTGAGCTGATCCTTGTTGAGCGCGATCCAGCGCATCGCGAACCGCATCAGCGTAGTGATGGTGTCAGCCTTGGAGGTTTCGCCGGCGTATTCCATCTTGTACCACGGTGACAGTTCAGACTGAGAACTGCTGGTGACGATCTTACCGGTGGTCATTTCAGCCAGCGCATCCACAACCAGCGGAATGAGATCCTGCGTGGAGCCTTCACCGATCTTATCGGTGACCGCATTCATGATGTACTGCATGTCGATCGTCGCCAGATCGATACCCAGCGCCGCGAACAGATCCACGTCGCCGACCAGCGGATTCAGCGCTTCCAGAATCACATTGATGGCGCTGACCATGTTGCGCACGCAGGCGTCAAGGCCCTTGGAGTTGATGAAGTAAGCCACGTTCGGCAGCATCTCGAAGATCTCGTCAACCGGATTTTCAAGGAGCTTGTCGATACGGGTCAGGAGCGGCGTCGCAATGGTGTTGACCAGCGAAGCCGTATCGGTCGTCGCGCTGACGTCCGCCTGCGTCGGAATGTCGGAGCAATCGAAGGTTTCAAGAATCGGAATGATACCGTACTTGTAGCCCTGACCGCCGATCAGCGTGATCTCATCTTTACCGGTGCTGTCAACGAAGAAGTGGAGATCCTCTTCGCAAAGCAGCCAGTTGAGGACCGGATAGAGCGGATCCAGGATCTGAACGAGCGCGTTCAGGAAGCCATCCTTGCTGCCTTCCGCGAACGGCTGGACAGAATAGGTGCCGTCGGCGTTGTTGATGAACTCGGTGCCGTTGGTGTAGCGGTCAAGGTCAACCTTGAGCGCCGTCTTCAGCACGTTCTTCACGATATCGGACATATCGACGCCGTTGATCGTCAGTGTATTGACGGTCTTGACGAGTTTTTCTTCCACAACGTTGAGGATCATGTCCGCAATCGCCGGCGTGTAAACCGTGTCGCCGATCACAGTGTTGAGCAGATCCTTCAGCGAGGTGATGTACTCATCGGTGCTGCTGTGGATGCCGAGACCTTCGAGCGAGTCAGCCGGAATACCGAGCAGCTGGATGACGCTGTCAATAAAGCCGTCAAGGTTATCGGCAATGTAGATTGCCATTTCCTGCGTGAACAGCGGGCCGTAGGCGCCGAACTCTGTGCTGGTGTTGATCGCAGAGAACGTCTGATCGCTATCAGCCGCTTCCGGATACAGCCACTGAGGCACGCGCATCATATCGGGCGTAAACTCAACATCGGACATACCAAAGATGTTCAGAACCACCTGATACGCTTCTTCGCTGACGCCCTTGAGGATCTTCGCGTTGTCTTCATAGGCAAGCACTTCGATCAGGACGGAAGCGAGGATCGTGATCATATCCTTGCGGTCGCCGTCATAGGCAAGCTTGAACGCAATCTTGCCGTTCGCGGACTCAGTCTTAACAGCCTTGCCGATATAGAAGGTGCTGATTGCAGTCTTGACCGCATCGGGGATCTTGATGTCAGCAAGACCTTCAATCAATGTCAGCAGGGCGGTCGTGTCAAGTTCGTTGAGCTTAACGCCGCCGACTTCAACGCCTTCGAGCAGCGTCGCGATCGGGTCGCCGGTGACAACCTGTACCAGATCGTCAAACGGCAGGACAGCGTTGTTGATGATCGCCTTGATGCCATCCGCGTTCAGGAATTAGAGCACGTTCGGCAGCAGGTCAAGGATCTCGTTGATCGGATCTGCGCAGATCGCGTCGAGTCTGTCGGTGACAGCAACGAGGATCTTGTGAATCTTCGTGCCGGTAGTGTCGGTACCGTCGAACGTGGGCATCGTGACGCCGAGCGCTTCAAGGACCGGGACCAGCGCGGCGTTATAAGCGTCGCCGCCGGTAATAGTGATGAGGTCTTCCTGCGTTGAGCCGTTGAAGAACTTATAGCTCTGGCCGAAGAGGACGAAGCCGAGGATGCGATTGAACGGCGCGAGGATACCTTCCATCTTCGCAAGGAAGTCAGCCTTGCCGCTGACGGAAGCGACCGGCGTGTAGGTCTTGCCGGCGATCTCGGTGCCGAGCATCGCGTCGATGACGACCTTCAGCTGGTCTTCGAGGTCGGCAAGCAGACCGTAGATCGCTTCGCCGGCCGCGTTGACGACGTCAGCCGTGTAGAGGTTGTCGTTGATCAGACCGCTGAGCAGCGTGGTCAGCATGTCGGGATCCTGACCCGCGACCTGGAGCACGTCAGCGACGATCGTGTCGAGGTTGTCGTTCAGGTATTCCGAAAGCTCTGCGGTCCACTGGTTCTTTTCATAGGTGGACAGATAGTGGATGACTGCTTCGTTGGTGTATTCAGGCATCTCGAAGCTGTCGAGATGGATCTCGCCGCCGTACATGTACGTCCAGTTGATCGGCGTGATCTTATCAGGATCGATTTCGCTCTCACCGCCGGTGATAAGCGGAACGATCTTCGTGTAGATCTCGGTGACCTGTTCGTTGCCGATCATGGCAAGGATCACGTCGCCGTTGGTCTTGCCGGCGTTGTCGCCGTCAAGAATTTCCGCTTCAAACGCTTCGATCACGCCGCAAAGCAGGATGGTCAAAACGTCGGCCGCGTCAAGGTTGCCGTGCTTGATCGTCAGCGCCGGAATCGCGTAGGTCGCAAGCGGGCTGCGGACCAGTTCGGTGCCGAGCATGTTGTCAACGATCGGGAGGATCGTGGACATCTTGAGGTTGTTGAGATCCAGATTCGCAAGAATCGCAGCAATACCGGAGGGTTCTTCTTCTTCGCCTTCATCGCCGCCGGCAAGGCCGCCGATGAGTTCCATCAGGTCGATCGGATAGATCGGATAGATGGTGTCAAGAAGAATCTGAACCGGATAAATCAGGTTCCGGATCGCAACGCTCAGGCCGTTGCTCTCGATGAAGTAGACAACATCCGGCAGAAGCTCGAGCACATCCTTGATCATGCTGTTGCCTTCAGCGGTCAGATCATCGACCCAGGCAAGCAGCGCGTTGAGGATCATTTCGAGTTCTTCGCTCGCGGTCTTGTTCTCATAGCCGGTGATCTGCGGGATACCGAGCGCATCGAAGATCAGGCCGAAGGACTTCGGATAAACGTCGTAGCCCTTCACATTGACGATACCGTCAAGGATCGAGAGATCTTCGCCCGGCGCAAGCAGCTTCAGCAGCGGTGCAAGCGGATCGAGGATGCCGCAAAGCTTGTTGACAAAGGCTGCCTTGTCACCGTCAGTGATGCCCCAGTCGTAATCTTCGGGGACTTCCTGGAACGCGGCAAGGTCGAGACCGAGTTCATCCTTCAGCAGGCCGAGGATGTCAAGGCCGCCGGCTTCTTCTTCGCCGTCGCCTGCGTCGTCACCGCCGGCAAGACCGGCGACAGCGCCCGCAATCAGGTTGTTGACCTTGGTCAGGTTTTCGCCGGTGAACACGCCGTTCAGCGCATTCTGCAGCGTTTCGTTGAGCGAAATGTCGCTGCCAAGCAGGCCCGCGATGGTCGGGATCAGTTCGTCCACGTTGGTCGCGATGGCGGTCGCGGTGTCCTTATCCCAATCGTTTGCGTACTTCAGGTAGGCAACGTCGGCCGGAGTGATTTCTTCATCGTTATAGGTGAAGGTGTCGGCCGGGGTTTCAAGCTTCGCATAGTTGTTATAGGTCTGCGGGACCATGAGCTCCACGATGGCTGCAACCGCATCCTTCGGGGCGTCGAGGACGTTGGTGAGGATCTTCGTGATCAGGCTTTCCTTGTCGGTCAGGTCGACCGGAAGGCCGAGCGCTTCAACCAGCGCGTTCAGCAGATTGCTGTCGCCGGCAATCGCGTCGAGCAGATAGTTCACCAGGTTGGCGAACACTTCGCTCGGGGTCGATTCGATGTACGGCAGCTTGGCTTTTGCTTCACCGTTATACGGGGAAACCGATCTGTAACCATTGTGCCAAACAACCGTATCGCCCCAGTAGGCAAGGTGGCTGAACAGGTCGTTGATCGGGAGAGCAGCCAGCAGAGTCGCAATGTCGAAGCCGCCTTCGTCTGTTGTTTCGCCGTCACCGGGTTCCACAGGCTCGGTACCCGGTTCGGGTTCTTCTTCTTCTTCTTTGTTCAGCAGACCGATGATCGAGTTGACCAGGCCTTCCGCCGTGCTGAAGTCAAGGCCGAGACCGCCGAGCAGAATCTCGCCGACGTCAACGGAGATATCTGTCGGCGCAACGGCCTCCGCATCACCGGGATCCGCACACATGGATGGCGTATAGTGCGCAATCGCCGAATAGGTGATGGTTTCCTTCAAATTATCAAGCAGCGGTTCAATCAAACCGTGCTCCACGGCAAAGGCAAGGTTCGGCAGCGCTTTGAGCAGGAACTCAATCGGATCTTCAGCCAGCTTGTTGATGATTTCATCCAGCGGCGTGGCGATACCGTCTGCAAGCTTCTTCAGCGTGTCCATGGAATTGCCGTCGCCGATCGTCTCCGCGCCGAGGGCGTTGAGGATGGGCGCAAGGACGTTGTTGAAGCCGTCGTTTCCTTTGAATTTTAATGTAAGATTGATGTAGTTAATTACGACTGTAACAGAAACGAAGAGTATTGACTGGGTATCCTGAATCGTTTTGCCGTCCCCTATGATATCTGCCACGTTGGTAATGGTCTGGTTCGACAGGAGAGCAAGCAAAATCGGCGCAACGCCGGCAAGACCGGCAGAGAGCGCATTGATGAAGCTGTCCTTATCATGGACGCCCCATTCCAGCGCAAGCTTGCCGTCTGCATCGAGCAGGCTCGGGTCATTCCACGGGTTGACGGTGACCTTCTCCTGCGCGGCGTCATATTCGGGGTCATAGGTGACAGCCGCAAGCTTCGCTTTGATGTCGGGATAGGCATTCAGCTCCGGCCGCGCCGCAAGCTGGTTCGGCATGGCGTACAGTTCCAGCTTTGCCAGCGCCTGACGCAGTGTGCAAAGATTATCTTTAATATTGAAAGTGAAAGTGAGGCCGGATTCGGTTTTTGAATACGTTGGCGGAAGCTGGGTCGCCCAGACCGGCGCGAAGTTGTCGATCACGATCGGATAGATCATCGAGATCAACGTGTTGACAAAGTTGTCGCTGAAGATCGCGCCTCTCAGCGTGTCGGCCAGACCGCCGAGCGTTTCGCCCAGATCCAGACCGAGCGCATCCTTCACAAGGTCGGATTCCAGCAGTTTTCTGACGTTATCGTATGCGATCTCGCGCTTGTCGGCGTCAACCACATAGTCGAGATTGCGGACAACGTCATAGTCATGCACCACGCGGGTGATGTCTTCCGCCGGTTCACGCAGGTTGAACTGATAGGCGGAAACGCCGCCGGTGAGATCAAAGTATTCCACAGCGATCAGCGCGTTTCTGACCAGTTCATATTTTTCTTTGAATGCATCGTATGCGTCCTTGCCGACTGCATTCTTGAAGTTCGCGGAACCGATCAGGAATTCCACCTGGGTGGAGTTGATGTTGTTGAACACCTGACGCAGCGCACGGTAGTTCTGCATGCTGACGTCGTCGGCAGAGTCGATTGTGGAGCCGTATTGCGCAACGAAAGCCTGGTAGTTATTATAGGCAACATCAATATTACCGGTGTGACGGCCGCCCAGCGTGACATAGACGCTGTTGATCTTCGCCGTCATCACATTGTCAAGATCGTTGAAGACCTTGTCGGCAAAGTCGTTGTCGAAGTCGCGCAGCTCTGCGATATAGGCATTGAGTTCCGTGACCCAGGCGTCTCTTTGCTTCAGCACGTTATAGAGTGCAGCATCGGAGCCTTCCAGATTGACCGGCGCAAAAGCGGTGTCATACACGCTCTTGTAGCCCGCAAAACGGTCTCTCAGCTGGCTGGCAACCAGACGATTTGCAATGTCAGCGACCAACGGCTGAATGGTGTCTGCCACATAGTCGTCACCAAACACGCTTGCAACCGCATTCTGGTCCAGACCGTTCAGAAAGTCCGCATAGGAATTCAGCGTAACAAGCGCTGTGCTGGCCAGATCGGCCGCGTCGTCGTTGTCGATGACCCAGTTGTATGCCGGATCGACATAGCCGCTGAAGGTTGCAACGTCGCCTGTGATCAGATCATAATAGTTCTCGCGCAGGTTTGCGACGTCCATCGCGTATTTGTATTCATCCAGCTTTGCCTCTACTTCGGTGGGAACAATGTAGCCCTCGTCGACGAGGAAGCCCTGCGTGTCATCGGACAAAGCAAGATAGGCTTCGTATTCTGCGTTGAACTCAGACCAAAGCATGTTCAACACATCATAGCTTGCGTTATAATCGACCTCATCGGCCGCTTTCGCCTGCAGCCACTGCGCAAGGGCAATGTTGGCAGCCATCGCGATTGCCGCTTCGATGTTGGTCAGAAGCAGCTCGGTGTCGTAGGTCGGGAAATAATAGCTATAGATATCTTTGTTGTAGGTCGCACCGTCGCCGGCAAACAAACTGTTATACGGGGTTTCAATCGCCGTTTTGACACTGTTCAGCGTGTCGTTGCCGAGCGCAACCAGTTCCGCCATGGTCTTGGTGTAATAGTCGGCGTAGGTGCTGATCGCGGTCTGCATCGCCGCGAACGGATTGGTGGAGCCATAGGATTGCGAAGTGCCTTTCGCGTTGGCGTTGTCGCCGTCGCTGCCGTTCGAACCCTTCGAATAGCTGGTACTGCCACAGCTAGTGCTGCTAGTACCTTTGCCGCCGTTGCCGCCGCCGTTGCCGCCCTTACCGCCGGTACCGATTGCCGCCGCGCCTGTGCCGTAGCCGCCGCCGCCGCC
>JAFYDS010000181.1 GCA_017544665.1 Clostridia bacterium
GAGACCGTGTACAACGACTTCTACATCGGCGAGGACAGCGATGTGGTCATCGTGGCCGGCTGCGGTATCGACAACTGCGGCACCCAGGACTCGGAACACGACGGCATCCACCGCTTCTATGTCGGCAAAAACGCCAAGGTGAAGTACGTCGAAAAGCACTACGGCTCCGGCAGCGGCACCGGCAAACGCATCCTCAACCCCGGCACTGAGGTCTATCAGGAAGAAGGCTCGAACGTGGAGATGGAGATGGTCCAGATCAAGGGTGTTGACGATACCGAGCGCTCGACGACAGCCGTCCTCGCCGCGAACGCGAAGCTCGTGGTCCGCGAACGGCTGATGACCCACGAAAGCCAGCGCGCCATCAGCACCTATGTGGTGACGCTCGACGGCGACGGCGCGAGCGCGGACGTGGTTTCCCGCTCGGTTGCCCGCGACGATTCCTTCCAGAAATTCGACGCGAAGATCGTCGGCAACGCGGCTTGCAGCGGACATACGGAATGCGATTCCATCATCATGGACAACGGACGTATTCTCGCCGTCCCCGGACTCGAAGCAAACAATGTGGACGCCGCGCTGGTCCACGAGGCGGCGATCGGCAAGATCGCCGGCGACCAGATCATCAAGCTGATGACGCTTGGGCTGACGGAAGCAGAGGCGGAAGAACAGATTATCAATGGATTCTTGCGATAGTTTAGTCATTAGTCATTAGTCTTTAGTCTTTTGTCTTTAGTTATTAGTTGAGAAAAAACCCCTGACCCAATCGGTCGGGGGTGAACTTTTCTGTTCGCGCGGTGCGAAAGTGTATTCTCATTGTAGCGTGTTGCCGCGCACTGTCGACTAAAGACTAATGACTATCGACTGAATCACATCGTCTTCTCCAGCTCCTCCTTGATCCGCGCGATGATCTTCTTTTCCAGACGGGAGATATAGCTTTGCGAGATCCCGAGACGGTCCGCGACCTGCTTCTGGGTATATTCCCGCGACCCGTACAGCCCGAAGCGCAGCGTCATGATCTCCTTTTCGCGCGGCGTCAGCGTGTCGATCACCTGCAAGAGATGTCTGCGTTCGTCCTCTCGTTCCATGTCGCGGCTCACTTCGTCCGCGTCGGAGCCGAGCACGTCGGAAAGCAGCAGCTCGTTGCCGTCCCAGTCAACGTGCAGCGGTTCGTCGATCGACACCTCGCTGCGGCGGTTGCTGCTTTTGCGCAGGTACATCAAGATTTCGTTCTCAATACACCGCGAGGCGTAGGTGGCGAGCTTGATCTTTTTTGACGGGACGAACGTGTGTACCGCCTTGATCAGGCCGACCGTACCGATCGACACGAGGTCCTCAATTCCGACGCCGGTGTTTTCGAATTTGCGGGCGATATAAACCACGAGGCGCAGATTGTGTTCGATCAACACGTCCCGCGCGGTCTCGTCGCCGTGCTCGATCCGTTCAAAGACGGCGCGCTCCGCGGTGCAGTCCAGAGGCGCGGGCAGCGTCTGCGGTCCGTTGACGTAATCGACCGTCTCATACGACGCGCCAAAGAACCGGCGCAGCGTTTGCAGCAACCGCAGCAGGCGTTGTTTCATCTTTGCGCTCCCCCTTTCGTTTTTGCGTGTTCTTTGACCGGGACTTCCAGCAGCGCCAAAGGCAGCAGCGCGCCGAAGTCGCCGTCTTTGATCGGCAGATCGGTCAGCGCGACGAACACGTCCCGGATCTCCCGCGTGCCTTCCGCCGCGCGGACGGTCAGCCCTGTCGGGCGAAAGGCTTGCAGTACCCCTGCCCCGTTCGCTGTTTTGCAGGGAATCAGCCTGTAACAGATCGCCGCGCTTTGGTCTGCGTCCGGTTCCGGCGGTACGCCAAAAGTCTGCGCGTACGCGCCCGAAAGCAGCACCACAGGGTCGCCGGAGAACGGTTCGCGCAAACAGTTGCCCGTATCGAGAAAGGCGCGGCAGCGCACGTTTTTCGCCCCGAGAGACACGGTCAGCTCATAGGTGCAGCCCCGGGCATGGCGCAGCGACAGCAGCCGGTCGGCGCCCCAGAGGAGCGCGTAACAGACGGCGGTCAGCACGACGAGCGTTCGGGCGTCGATCGAGACATAGACGACCGTGCCGTAATAGAGCATCCGCCGCGGGTGCAGCGTGTAGTACAGCGCGCCCATCAGCCCGGCAAAGACAAAGTTGCAAAGAAAGAAGCCAACGTACAGCCGGAAGAAGCGTCCCCGGCTGACCCGCCCATAGGTCACGAACAGCAGCATCGTAGCCATGGGCAGCCGCGACAAAACCAGCGCTGTGCGCGGCAAGTGTGGAATGAGGATCACAAAGGCGTACAGTCCGCCGAGCAGCGACGCCGCGGCGCGGTTCCCCCGTCGGCTTTTCTCATGGCAGAGAGCGTCACATAACAACAGCAGCAGATCGGTCACATACGCGTTGAGGATAAAGAGAATATCGCCGTAAACCACCGTCGTCATTGCCATCACCACAGTGATTATACCGCAGCGGGCGCGGGATTCCTGTCGCCTTTTGGCGCAAAAAAAGTTTCGGTTTTGGGTCAATAGGACTTGCAAGGCGCGGCGGGAAGTTGTATAATAAGAAAAAAGGAAAGAAGGACCGCCTTATGGTACATAATTTTGACATCGAACAATTCCGCATCATTCTGCACGAGCTGTTTATGGAGCTTGCAGAATGGATCCGCAGTCTGAAGTAATCACGAAAGGAGCCGACCGCCATGGATTGGAACACCATTTACGCCAAACTGATCGCGCCGATCCGCGACTTCATCGGCCTGATGATCGAATGGATCGACCGCTATCTTATACCGTGGACCTATCAACCGGAAGAGCCCATCCCCTGGGATGAGAGATAACAAAAAGCGCCCTGCGGGGTGCTTTTTCAGTTTGCTGTGTGCAGTTTGCAGTGTGCAGTGACGCGGGAGAACGGAGCGTGGAGGCGAAGCGATCGCCCGCGAAGGGAGAAGGAAAGAGGGATTGAGGGACTAAGGGATTAAGGGATTAAGGGATTAGGGAATTAGGGGATTAGGGGATTAAGGGATCAGGAACAATCTCGCGGCAAGGCACACTCCCCTTGCCCTCCCCGATGGCGGGGCGCGGGTCTCCGGTGGAGACCTCAAAAGGCGCCAGCCTTTTGAAGCGCCGACCGAGTTGCGGGTGTCCAGTGGACACCTCGCGAAGCGAAGCAACGACCGACGCGGGAGCGGAGAACGGGAGCCGAGACAGGTGTCACGCGCCAAGCCAGCGAACGGAAAAGCAACTGCGTTGAAGCGCGTGACGGGTGAGGTGAACCCTGCCGCAGCCGCTTCGGCGCGGTAATGAATGTAGTCGCCGCCTATCAGGCGGCTATGCCACCTCATCCACCA
>JAFYDS010000023.1 GCA_017544665.1 Clostridia bacterium
CGCCAGACCTTTGCCGAACTGCTCGTGTAGTTCTCAATATTCGAGATCACGATCTCCTGCGGCGACGAGCCGGACGGCAGCAGGTGCACGTACCCGCCGTTCGCGCCGGTGATCAGAGCCGTGGCGTCGGCGATCGCCTGCGTATATGCAGCCGTGATCGCGCTGGTGTCCACATCCAGGTCGATGTTCTTCAGCAGGTTAGTTACATCCGCGACGGTCTGCCGGAGCGTATCTCCCAGGTTTGCGCGCGCGGAGCCGAGCTCGATCTTGTTATACCGTTCGGCGAGACAGTCGTACTCGGTCTTGATAACCTGTGCTTTGACGTCGACGCCGAGAATCTCATGCCGCACCGTCACCCAATCGCAAAGAGAAACCTTTTCCAACGCGGCAAGCTCGGCATATTCCGGCGACTGCCACAGGTGGATGAACGACACCGTCACGTTCACCGACGGCGCGTTGATGCTGTTCGCGTTCAGATACGCCTGCGCTTTCGTTTTGAGCGAGGCAGCCGTGACCGTTTCGTCGTTCTGAAACTCACTCGAAAAGTCCCGGATCAGCACACGGTCGGCAATGCCGGAATTGTTCTGCACGGCGAGCTTCCCTTCGGCGATCGTAACGAGCGTATCGTCTTTGATCGCATACGGGAACAGTGCCGTGTATGCGCTCTCCAGTGACGTTGTGACTTTCAAGTCCGTCATGTTCTTCCGGTACGCCACGACAACGCCGGTGTCATGCCCGCGGTGCTCGTGCAGTTTTACGGTATAGTTGTCCCACTCGTACTCGCCGCCGAACGTGTCGAGCAGCGAGCCCTCCGAACCGCCGAGCGCGGCACGTGCGGAGCCAACCTGGTATTTATACGCTTTCGACGCAGCCCAGCCGGTGTCGGAGGAGGAAAATTGACGGCTGAGGGTCAGATAAGCGTTGACCTTTGCCAGCACTGCGCTGACCGCCTGGTGCGCGGTTCCCGTGCCGGAGACATCCGTGACCGGATAGTGTGCCAGCGCGTAGGACACGTGCTCGCCCTTGACGGTCACTATGCCGGCGATCGGCTTCGTGATCTCATAGATGCGAAACAGTTGCAGCGCCGCCGTGTCGTTCGGCTTTGCCTTGATGTATCGGTCGACCGCCAGCTCTCCGAACATAGGACCGGCGACCGGATACGTCAGCTCCAGCTCGAAGATCCCGTTGCGCTCCTCCGTAACGACGCAGGACGTCGCGTCCGGCAGGAAACCCTTGACGGTCTCTCCGCTTAACAAAATAGGCGTCAAACAACCGCCTCCTCTAAAAGCAGAATAATAAAATCAGATCGTCCGCCAGCGCGGGATGATCTCCACTTTCGTGATCCCGGACGAAACCTGGATCGTGTTGTCGCCCGGCTCCAGCACAGGGAAGCTCGTGAACAGGAGCTTGTCATTGCACAGCGTCTCGCCCTTGTAAGCGCACATCAGCTCGCTGTCGAGCTCTATATAGCCGTCGATGCCGCTGAACGAGTATTCCTTTCTCCCGGACGCGCCGCCCTCGATGTACAGCGAAACGCTGCCGCTGCCGGCGGTGATCTTGATGTACGGCTGCGACGCATACGCCTCCGGGTTCACGACCGTCGCTACACCGTGCGTCGCCGTTGCCCCGACCGGGTTGATAATGTCGCTCCCGGACACGTTGAGCGTGATCTTGTCCTGTGTGGCTGCATCGGTGTACGCCCTGTACAGATACGGCTTGCAACTAAAAATCAGTTGCAGCCTGCCGACCTTCCGGGCGATCTCCTCCGGGTTCATCTGCGACGTAAACACGCCGTAGCGGAAGTAATCCGGCTGGTAGCTGTCTTTCAGAATGTGGTACCCGGTCGCCTGCAGCCACTGCCGCAGCGTCGGCGCCTTCTCCGGCAAACCGACGAACTGCACCGTGTAGGACACGTCAACATTTTTCCACCCGCCGCGGTCGATCAGCACGTCGCCGTTTCTGCCGGGCACATGGATCATCTCCACGTCGCGCTGCGGTGCGTTATAAATGCTCTTTTCCGAGATCAGCAGCTCCATGCTGTCGGAGCGGGTCCCGCCCCATTCAAACCAGTTAATGCCTGTCATGCAAACGCCCCCTGCTTCCGCTGCAGCTTCGCAGCAAGGACTTCGGAAATCTCATCGGCAAGGTGGTTGATGTCCTCCTGCCGATAGTTATGAAACTCTCCGATGCTCAGCGTCACGCTGACGCCGCCGTTCTTGTACGCTTCGTTCTCTTCCCGCGTCAGAACACGCTCGCCGTAGTGCAGCTGCGCGACGTATCCGTCATACGGCACGAAAGCGAGACCGTTTGCGTGCGATCCATCATATCCACCGCCGCCGGACGAAGATCCGCCGGTAAAGAAATTCGCAATCGCACCTTTGATGCTGTTAAAAATTTCCTTGCCGACGGACAGCCAGTCGTAGTGTATGATCGCGTCAACCAAGGCAACACATAGTTCCCATGCAGCACGGATCAAGGTCGGCAAGTTTGAGATAAGCCCTCCCGCAATGTTGACTACGATGTCAAAAGCGGCATGAATCAGTTTCTGCAGGTTTTTATCTTCAAGCAAGCTTTCCACCAGCGTCTCGATCATGGTAAATGCTGCGTCGATAATATGGTCGATGTTGTCCACAAGATAGCCGGACAACTTAACAACCAGCGACAGAGCCGTGGACAGCAGCTTCTTGAGATTCTCCGGCGAGAGCAGCCCCTCCGTCAGCTCTGCTACGATGCCGAGCGCACTGTCGATGAGCTTGTCCGCGTTATCCAGCAGCCCGTCTGCCAGCGTGATGATGATCTTCGGCGCGGTCTTGGACAGCGACTGTACAAGGCTCGTGAAACAGTTCATCACAGTCGGCAGCAGATCACCGTCCAGCGCCTTAACTGCCGTTTCCGCCAGCGCAGGCAGGCTGTCGGCTATATTCTGAATGACGGGCGAGACGTTCTTTGCGACCAGACCGAATGATTCGATCACGTTTCCGGCAAGATTCTGAATGTCTGCGTCCGCATTTCCCAGCCCGGCAAGCAGCGACTGCGCGGACGTTTTCAGCATACCGATAGAGCCGGAGATCGTCTCGGACGATTCGCGTGCGAAATTGCCCGCATATTGCTTGGTGTTTTCAAAAAAGTACCGCATGGCAAGCTCGGTTTTCTCCGTATTGCTCATGTCCTTATACTCTTTTGTGAAGCCCTCGGCAGCCGCATAGGCTGCAAGCGTTGTCGCGTCCATTTTGACGCCGAGGTTGTCCATCATGGTGTAGTTGCCCTTCGCGGCGCCGGTAACCGCTTCGAGAGCCGCAGACGTTTCGATGCCCATAACGGACGCCATATCTGCGGCACGCTGCATCGCCTTTTCCGTCATGTCAAGACTTTCCTTTTGCGACAGGCCGGAGCCTTGGAACAGCGCGCCCATTTTGTTTGCTGTCGCGAGATAATCTGACTGTGTGACGCCGAGATTCTTGTATGCTTCCTCGCCGATACTCTGGATGCGACTGGCATACTCACCGAACACCGCTTCGGAGCCGCCGAGGTTCTGCTCCAGCTCGCCAAAGCTCTCCACAACGTCTTTGCCGAGCTTGATTGCACCGGCGGTGACGGCTGCCAATGCGGCGCCCGCAGCTTTCGCACCCGTCTTGAGCGCGTCGAAACCGATATGTGCCGCTTTCTTTGCCGCGTCGCCGACCTTGCTCAAACCTTCTTTGACCTTGTCCAGCGCGCCGAACAGCACAAAATGCTTTTCCTTACATGCTTCGACAGCGTCCTTCAGCTTGTCATAGTTATTTTTAAGCCCGGTCAAGCCGGTCATTTTGTCCTTTGCTTTTTCGCTTTTTTCGCGCCAGGCATCGAGAGCGCTGCCGATCTTCTCCATCATCGGCGCCTTGCGCGTCGTTTCTTCAAGCTGATCACCGAAGTTTTGGATTTGGTTCTTTGTCTTTTCGACTTCACGAACCAGTGCGCGGTGCTCCGCTTCCATTTCCTCGGTCACTGTATCCGCGGCCTTCATCTTCGCGGTGTGTTGCTCCAGCATGGAGTTGAGCGTGTCCAGTTTGGTGCGGCTGTCCGCGACGCGCTTGCCGAGCAACTCCTGCTTTTGCGCAAGCAGCTCTGTGTTCGACGGGTCAAACTTCAACTGCTTCTGTACTTCCCGCAGTTCCGTTTCCGTTGTCTTCAGCTTAGCGTCCACCGTGCCGAGCGCGGAGCCAACCTGCTGCATATCCGCTCCAAATTTAATTGTGATACCGGAAATCTTAATACAGATCAGTCTCCTTTCAAGCGGCGCAGGCCGGTTCTGTTCGGCTGCGTATCGGTTAATCGCTCACAGTCCGCAAGGTATTCGTTACCCTCCGGCGTGCGCATATAGTTGTAAATCACAGCGTCGCGCAGGTACTGCCAAAACAAAAAGATGTTCATACCCGCGATGCGATCAAAGTCGCAGCCGGTATACTCTGCGACAGTTTTGATCTCAATGGATAACGGGTAGTAATGGTGTCCCCTATCGTCCTCCATCGGGTAATAGGGGATCGTCAGTTTTTTTCTGCTCGGGTTTCCTGCAGCCAGTTAAAGTACATCGTAACGAACTCCGACACTGCATTACCGGGCAGTTCGCCCACATCTTTCTCCGTGAATTTCACGCCTTCCCTGTTCTCGTTCAGGATGTCGCAGCAGAGCTTACGAAGAATCGCGAGATTTGTTTCCGTTTCCGCCCGGTCCGCGCGGGAAGTAAAGTCTTCGTAAACGTCCAGAGAGGGCGTTTTGATGTGAAGCTCTTCCTCATGCTTGCTGCCGTCCGCTTCCGGTACATCCACGATAATGTCAAAGGTTTCCTCTTTATATGCGTTAAAGTTAAAAGCCATTTGGTTTTCCTCCCATAAAATCAGGGAGCGCGAAAAACTGCGCCCCCGAAAATGTTATCCTTACGCCTTGCAGACTGCCGTCACGATGCCTGCCTTGACGACCTTGCCGTCGGCGTTCTTTACGACCAGCAGAATATCGTAGCCGTTGGTCGTGCTGATGTCTGCCGTACCATCCCACGCAGTGTACGCGCTCTGTCCGGTAGTGCTCACCGCGTCGAGATAGCCCGGCAGCGACAGCGATCCTGCGGCAGCCGCCTTATAGACGTAGCTCTCGCCCGCACTGAGCGTATTGGTCAGCGTCAGCTTTGTCCTGCCGGACTGACTGCCCTCCGCGCTGGTGATCGTCAGCACACCGCTTGCCGGAATCTGCTCCATGACGGCAAGCTTCGTACCCGTGTCGTCGAGCGCTTCCGCCGTAAAGGTCGCGTCCACGACAGTGGCGGCATCCTTCTTGAATTCCAGTTTGAAGCCGGACGTATTCTTGCCGGTGATCAGCACCCAGATGTTGCCGTCTGCCGGGTCCTCGTGCAGGAACAGCAGCACATACGTCTTGCCGTCCGCATTGTCGAGACCGCCGATCAGCGCGCGGCGCAGTCCCAGGATCGGGTCTTCGTCAATACGTGCCGTCTCACACACCTTTTGCAGCGTGTCGAGGTTCCACGTCATGATGCCGCTCTGCAGCGTTGCGCTCTCGGTCGTGATGATCGTCTTGGACACCTTTTCAAGATCGTCCGCGATCGTCTGCACGCTCTTGGTGTAATTGACCGCCGCGCCGCCGGAGATCAGACCGAGAATGTTTTCCTTGACGGCAAGCGTCTCGCAGTAGGCCAGCATGGCCGCCGGAGACACAAGAGCGGCTTCCAGCGCGGCGTCGTCACGCTCGGCAATATACAGCTTGCCGGAGCCGAGACGGATGCGCTCTTTATCCTTTTTCACCGAAACTTTCAATTCCGTTTTTCCTCCATTTCAAAGTTGTAGATGGTCTCGAACATCTTCTCGTCCGAGATCCACACGCGCTCGGTGCTGTAATCCACACCGAGGGCGTCCAGCTCCGCGGCGATCCGCCGCTCCATGCGTAAGTCGATCTTCTCCGCATAGAGCTCGACCGTGATCTCGCGGTGCGCTATGGGACTGCTGTCGTCCGTGCCGTAGTTCTCCCTGCGTTCGAGCCAGACGATCCACGGCAGCGGCGGCGCTTTCAGGAAGCGGACGGGGTTGACCTTCGCGCCCGTGCGCTCCAACACTGCCTGTATATCGGTCATCCCTTTTCGATTGCCTCCTTTGCGCGTTTCACATATTCCGCGACGACGTGCTCCTCGGCAGGCTTGATGTGCGGGTACGCTTTGGTTCTGCCCCCGTTCCGCGTCGCGTGTCCGTTCTCCAGCAAATGTGTCAGCTGGTAATGCTTTTTGTTATGCACGGTGCATGTGACGACCAGGCCGCCGGAGGATGTTTCCTTTTGGTTCGTCCAGCTGCGGGCATACGCACCGCCGCCCTTACCCTTCCGACGCGGCGAGGTTCGCTTCAGCTCCTCTACACAGTCCTTTGCGCAGTCCACCGTTTCCGCGCTGATCTTGCGCATCGTATCTGCGGAGTAGTCGTGCAGCTGTGCCGCAACCTGTGCCGCAAATTCAGACGGCTTACAAGTGATCACCACGGCGTTTCACTCCCTTCAGCTTCACGTAGGCGTTCGCGAACCGCGGAATGTCTACGGACTGAATGTCGTACCGTTCGCCGCGGAACACCACCGAGAACTCTGCCGCCCGGACGGCTTCCAACGCCCGGCAATACCGCACGGTGAACACGACCGTGTCCTCGCAGCCGGCAGCGCGAGCCGCCCAGTATTCGGAGCCGTACAGCGCGTTGGCGTATGCGCGGCAGGAGAAATATTCCTCCCACCGCTCATCGTCCAGCAGCCGTTCGATGCGGATCGGCTGATTAAACACCATTTGCACCACGCTCCAATCTGAGCTGCAATACGAAGTTGTCCACCATACGGCGTGTGCCGGCGGACGCTTTGCCGCTCAGCTCCCCGGTGCCGCGGGCATTGTACAGATCGGCGACGACCTGCAGCAGAAGCATCTGCGCGCGCGGATCGTTGCGGTCGTACCCTTTGCCGATCGCGCCTTCGAGATAAGCGTAGGCTGCCTGCTCCATCGACTGCAGCATCATGTCGTCGTCCGGGAAATCAATGCCGAGGTACTGCTTGATCCTGTCCAGCATGCAGCCCCGCCTCCCTTTACGCCGACGCTGCCAGCGTCAAGCCGGTCAGCGAGTACTCGCGCGTGACGGATGTGCAGCCGTCCTTAGACGCGATCACGCGGATCGACTGCGTCGTGTTGCTCTCCAGGCGGACGACGATCAGGCCGTCCGGGTCAAGCGTGACGGGGCCGCTGTGGCCGCCGACCACTTCGACAGTGATCGTGGCGTCGGGTGTACCGGGAACCACGCAGTGCAGCGCGAGGTAGTTGCCGGAGCGCTCCGCCGTCTTGCCGGAGAAGCCGGTGTATCCGGTCACGTACTTCGACGTACCGGAGATGCCGTTCACGCCGATCTCAATATCTTCCTGGAGATCCGGCGCGGTTTTGCCGAGAAGATCCTGGCTTGCCGAAATGTCGGCGTCAACCGACAAGCCCGTTAAGGGTTTACGGATACCTGAATGTAGCCGTTGACAAACGCGGCAGCGTCGCGGACCTTGAAGTCGGCACGGAACAGACCGCGAAACAGCGTCAGGTCTTCCTCGTAGGCGTTCAGCAGATCCGCGCCGGAACCGACCACCGCGCTGTCGGACGCCTTCACCGAAAGACCCTCACGCTCAAACTCTGCGATACCCTCATCCAGATCGCCGATGATGAAGGGATATTTGTACGCGGTCACGACCTGCTCGCCGTTGACCGTGCTCTTGACCTCGGTGCTCGGCAGATCCGCATTCGGACTGACGTTGAGCGGGATATAGCGTACGCCAACCTGCAGGCGCTTCAAATCCGAATTCGCCGGATCGGGAGAGAGCAGATAGCGACCGTTCTCGTCCTTGAGCGTGTCGAGCCAGTTGAGACCGTCGTCGTTCGTGTAGATCGCGGACGTATCGGCGAACGCCTGCCCAAGCGTGACGTTGACGGCGTGCTTGATGCCGTCCAAGCCGTCCAGTGCGACAGCGTCTTTCGTCTGGACGGCTGCCAGTGTCTGCTCGTCTTCCGTCGCCACTTTTGCCTTGCCCAGCCATTCCACGATAAAGCTTTCGATCGCTTCATCGCTGTCCTTTAACAGCTCGTTTGTCGCCGGAATATACCCGGCAAACTTTTTGACCGCATAAAGCAGGCGCTGGAACGCGGGACCGGTTTTCTTGCCGATCTTGCCGCCCTCGCCGACAACAGAAAATGCGCTGTGCGCCACCCGGGACAGGAAAGTACGCGCACCGCTGGGTTCCTTGACGGGCACTCGACGGATGTGCTTCGACAGGTGGGCATGCGCTTCTCTGTAACGCTCGACCTTGGTCACAATGTCCTCCGGCACGGTGTAACCGCCGGATTCACCGTCGCCCTCGTTGTTGAAATCCAGATCCTTGCGCGTCGGGAAGCCTGCACGCGCGGCTTTGAAGAACGCCTTGCGCGTATCGCTCCCGTCCTGCGGCACGCCGCCGTCTGCCTGTTTGCCCTTTTCCATGCTCACGCCGCCGTTGGCTTCGTTGAACGAGGTTTCGTTTTCAAACATGGCTTTTTCGGTTTCGTACTGCGCTGTAAGCTTCTTGCCTTTGGCAATCAGTTCCGCCTGCTTTGCCGGGTCGCTCTCCGCGCGTGCGGCCTTGTTTGTCTGTTCGAGCTCCGCCATGATTTCACGCATGGCCTGGTTCATTCTTGTACTCATGAAAAAATCATCCTTTCTCTTTTTCGCAAAAAATAAAGGCATCGAGCATGTCGATGTCCCTGAGCGCCTTTACGGCGTTTTCGTTTGTGTTGTCGTCCGGATCGTCATCCGTGTCGTGGTTCTTGGTCGTGCCTGCGTTTCGCTGCGCCGGTACGGCGACAAAGCTGGCTTCGTAGGCGTCGTCCGGGTCGTTGAGCAGCCGGTGACAGTAGATCCCGTCATACGTCCTGCCGGAAACATGTTTGCACCGGTCTTTCTCGCTGCCGCACACAGAACAGGATCTCCGTCTGACGCTGCAGCCGACGCTGACTTCCTTTTTGATGCCCGCCTCGATCTCCTTGATCTGATCGGCGTTGCTGCCCGTGCGCACCATATACGCCTTTGCAATCAGCGACGTATAAGCTTCACCGAGCGACGTCTTGCGTTCGGCGTCCTGCACGACTTCCGTCGCAAAGATGCGGGCGGTCTGCTTGGCAGCCGTCGGATCGTGATCCTGAATGACGGGCTTTCCGAGGTACAGCTTCGCCAGCCTCTGCATCGCATCGACGGAGAACCGCTCAAGATCGCGGTCGATCTCGTTGTCGCACAGCC
>JAFYDS010000182.1 GCA_017544665.1 Clostridia bacterium
ACGACGGCGAAGAGCCCGACCCGCTGAACGAAAGAATCCTTCCGGCGTCGGACGCACAGCCGAACGGCGACACACCGCCCGCGCCGCGCGCCTACTGTCCGTACTGCGGCGCGAAGACGGCGCCGGACCACAACTTTTGCCAAAGCTGCGGCAAGAGACTGCCGTAAGATACGAAGAAAAAGGTATTTCCCATAAGGAGGCTATGCTATGTCAGTCATCATTTCCATCATGGACAAATTCTGGAGCTTTGTGGGCAAAGAGGACCAAAAGCGTCTCGCCACGCTCCCGGAGCCGGAGGGCGTCGTCCGGATCACCGATCTGTGCTATCTTGACGACGGCGACCCGATGCACATGCTCGACGTCTATTATCCCGAGGGTACGAACGCTCCCCTGCCCGTCATCATCGACGTGCACGGCGGCGGCTGGATGTACGGCGATAAGGAACTCAACCGCCTGTACTGTCTGACGCTCGCGAAGCGCGGCTACACGGTGTTCAACATGAGTTACCGCCTGGTTCCGCAGGTGACGGTCGACGAGCAAATCCGCGACGTGATGTGCGCCCTGCAGTGGATCCAGACACACCTCGGCGACTACCCGGCGCAGCCCGACAAGATCATGCTCACGGGTGATTCCGCGGGCGGGTTCCTCGCGGCGTACGCGGCGGCGCTGCTGTCGAGCAAGGCGCTGCGCAGCGTCTTTGACACGGTGGATTGCGATCTCAAGCTGACGATGCTCGCGCTGACATCCCCCGTCGCCTACATGGACGGCAAGGGCTACATGGGCGTCTATACGCGCAAAATGTGGGGCGACGACTACAAGAGCAAGCCAACCGCGCCGTATATGAACGTCAGCGCCATGCTGCGCGCGGGCAAGATGCCCCCGACCTTCCTTGTCACCAGCAGCGGCGACTTCATGGCGCTCAAGCAGACCCGCCGTCTGGCGCACGAGCTGGAGGGCAAGGGCGTCGACGTGGATTTCATGGAGTTCCCGACGTTCGAGGGAGAAGATCTCCCGCACGTATTCTCGGTGATCTACCCCGACAACAAGCCCGGCAGACTGACGATCGACCGGATGCTCAATATGTTCACGCGCGTGAGCAAGTAAATCGAGTGCACAGTGCACAGTGCGCAGTGCACAGTAAAAGCCGCCTTTGGGCGGCTTTTCTGATATGACTGACGGATGCTCAGAAGAGCATCCGACCTTTCACCATCACATGGCGCAGATTGAGATTGTCGTCCACGAAGATCAGGTCGGCGTGTTTTCCAACGGCGATGCTGCCGGTGTCCCGGTCTGCGCCGATGACACGCGCCGGGTTGATCGTACACGCCGCAAGCGCGTCCGCGAAGGGTACGCCAAACGAAAGAAGGTTTTTGAACGCGTCGAAGAGGTTCGTCGTGCTGCCGGCGATCGTTCCGTTTGAAAGCAGGGCTTTGCCGTCTTTGACAATCACCTGCTGTCCGCCGAGAGCGTAGCTGTCTCCGTCGGGGCAGCCCGCGCACGAAAGCGAATCGCTCACCGCGACGCAGCGGTTCGCGCCGAGAAGCTTGAACGCGAGGCGCACCGTTTCCGGGGCAAGGTGGAACCCGTCGCAGATCAGTTCCGCTGTTACGCGGTCGTTCGCCAGCACCGCGCCGACCGCGCCGGGCGCGCGGTGGGTAAACGGAGACATCGCGTTGAACAGATGGGTCACATGGCAAAAACCGGCGCGGAACGCCGCTTCGGTCTGCGCAAAGGTCGCGTTGGTATGCGCAACGCTGCAGACGATGGACGAATCAATTTCGCGCGGCATCGCAAGCGCGCCGTCAACTTCCGGCGCGAGATCGAGCAGACGGATGGGCGAGATCGCGTGCAGCGCCTGTACCTCTTCCGCATCCGCCGCGCGCAGATACGCTGGGTTCTGGGCGCCGCATTTTTCTTTGGAGACATAGGGGCCTTCCATATTGACGCCCTGGATATACGCGCCCGCTTCGCTGCCTTTGCATTCTTCGATTGCGGCGAAGACCGCACAAAGGTCATCGTATGGCAGCGTCATTGTCGTCGGGCACCACGAAGTCACCCCGTGCGACGCGTAATAGCGCGAGAGGGTCTGCAGACTCTCCTGTGTTTTGTCACAGGCGTCCGCGCCCGCGCCGCCGTGGGTATGGATATCAATCAGGCCGGGCAGGCACAGCAGGTCTTCCGTCTCCCCTTCTGCCGCCGGCGACGGCGCAGAAAGGGCGGCGATCCGCCCGTTTTCGACGGTCACTGTCCCGCGTACCGTCTCGAACGCGGCGTTGATATAGCGAATATTCCGGGTCATGGCGATCCGCTCCTTCAAAATCAATCTTTTTTTGTGAAACCCCTTGACTTTTTTTGCGAAATGGGATAATATATTCAAGCTGTACGCGATCCATTAGCTCAGCCGGCAGAGCACTTGACTTTTAATCAAGGTGTCCGGAGTTCGAATCTCCGATGGATCACCAGCATTTTGCCGCATGAGGGACCCCTCGTGCGGTTTGTTTTTTCCATTATATCACAGTTGCGGAGATTTTTCCATTCTTTCAAAAAGAATTTTCGTTTTCCTCTTGACGAATCCTCTTTTTTATGCTAATATACTTCATGCACGCGGATGTGGCGGAATTGGCAGACGCGCTAGATTCAGG
>JAFYDS010000183.1 GCA_017544665.1 Clostridia bacterium
GGATAAGGCTTGATGGAACGGTCTGCCGCCCGCCGGATGAGATATTCGCGCGACGATGTCAGGATGAAGCTGTTGTTGGAAATAAAATCCAAGCCCTGATACGCCTGCGCAACCTCCGCAAGGCACGGCGCGTTGCCGTTCCAGACCATCGAGCCCGGCCGCTTGTCGAACCGTGCGTCAACGCGGTCGAGCGCATCATCCATCAGCGTGAAATAGTCGCGGTCGGCAAAGTTGTTCACTGCCCGCGCGAGCAGCGCCTCATATTCTTCTTGTGTCATCTGGTCAAATCACCTCGAATCTCAATCGGGCCGAAGATGCTCGTCACAGTGAACGAGACCGTCAGCGCGTTTTTTGCGTTGACAAAGACAATATCCCAGTCACCGACGTCGGTGATCCGGTCGTCCTGCAGCAGCGCTTCGCTGATCGTGCGGCGCAGCTCTGCCGCTGCGTAGTCGCGGGGCTTGCCGATCAGGTCGGCGATCTCCGAGCCGTAAGACTGCGGATAGATGCCGTGCATATACCGTTCAATCGACAAGATATAGAAAATTGCCTGCGACAGCGCGTCGCCCTCATCGGTGTAGCCTTTCACGCGGTCGGTCTCAATGTCCACCTTCCAGGTGAACGACGACATTCTCGCTTCGGCGATTTCAATGTTTTCCAAATCGTCGCCGGTTTGCGGCAGATAGTATAAATCAGCCATTAAATATCCTTTCTCGGCGGGTCTACGCGGTCCAGCACGATGTACTTCTGCCCGCCGTCAATGCGCAGCATAAGAACACTTTCGCCGATTTTCAACGCAAGATTGACCTTCCACCATTTGTCACCGCTGTATGCGTGGTTGTGTTTTGCAAAATCCGTCGGGTTCGGTGATCCAGAGGTCAGCATCGCCATATCGGTATAATGCGCGTCGTTCTCAGGTGTGCATATGACGGCAGTTTTGTCGTCGCCCTTGGTGGTCAGTTTCACCTCATAATCCCGCACCGCGTTTGTGAGGATGAGCTGCTTGTCGGAAAGTGTCAGTTTTTGGTCAACATAAATCTGCAGCTTCGGCTCCGGCGCAAGCACCGTGCCGACTGCGAAGGCGAAAGGCGCGCTTTCATCGCCGACCATGCGTGCCACCTGTTTCATCAGCTCAACGAATCTTTGTGCATCTAAAGACATGTTTTCACCTCTATCAATGAATAAAGCCGATCAGCTTCAGGCCGCTGCTGTAGTTGTAGCCGTTGGACTTGTATAGCGTCACGTTACGAAACGCAGAATGCGACCAGTTGCTTTCGCTCAGCACAAGGTCGCCGTTTTCTTTGATTTGTTCCACAACGGCAACGTGACCCCACTTTGTGCCGCCAAATACAACAACCGAGCCGACGCTTGGCGTTTTGTCGCACTTATAGCCTCTGCTTTTTGCAACACTGTACCAGTTCTTTGCGTCGCATGTCGGAAGATTGCAGCTTGTGATTCCGCGCATTTCCATATATCTGCCATAGGCATAACCAACGCAGTTTGGAATGACGCTTGTGGAAGAGGTCCGTCCGTTTTTGCTGTTGCCCGGAATGCATCTGTTGTAACCGCCGCCTCCGGTCGTGACGTAATACTTGTTGCTGTCCGACGGTCTGCTCGTGCGCATGTTTTCACCGCCGCCGGGTGCAGCTTCTCCAATGTCGCCGTCGGCGGCAGCCTCCTCTTTCGGGATCGCCGTGGTCAAAACGCCGGTTACAGCATTGCTCACATCCGTAAGCGGTCGGTATTCGGCGAATCTCAGATCCATCAAATGTTCATTCTCGCGGAACATGTGTTTGACCTGCTCCACCATCATGAAGTTGGAAAGGTTGATGTCACCAAGTCCGAGCTTGCACATCACAAGGGAACCGGCATGGATACGCTTGTCACCGAGCACGTTTTTCAGCGTGAGCGTCCGACTCTTGCTATCGTACATGCTCAGCAGACTGGTTGATCTTTTTTGCGCCATGGTTCCGTCGTTCAGCTTTTCATAGTATTGCAGAACGCCCCACTGCGCGGTTTTGAGCGGGTCTTCTGCGAAGAAAATCTGCCTTGTTCCGGCCTTTTTATCCTCATACGTCAGCTTGATGCGGTTGTAGGTGTCCTCTGCAATGCTCGTTTTGTAATCGAAGTTCCCGGCGGTTTCTTCGCTAATCAAAAGCGGCAGCGTCATTTCCGCCGTCGTGGAAAGCGTCAAACGCCCTGCGTTGTCATAGAGCGTGTAGAGCAGCCCTGTGGACTGCATTGTTGCGCTCAGCGCAGTGGAAATCATGTCATACAGGCTCTTGTTGTCGAACACAAGGCTTTCAAAATTCACCGGCGTTGCAGTCAGCGTGCCGAGGTTCAAATGAAAATCCGCCGCAAGCATCCGGATGATGTCCGCAGCGGTTTTGTTTTCAAAAACGTAGGTGTCTTTGTTCTTCGTTAAGTAAAAAATCTGGTCGTAGCATGTTACGTTCAGCTTTTTGTCTTCGAGCCCCGTGCGGGACTTTTCAAAGACAAACCCGAAAAACATCGGAACGCCGTCAACCGAAAAGCGCACCTGGTCGCCCTCATCGAAGGAAAGTCCACTACTCTTTACACACGAAAACGTCAGTTTTCCCGGCTGGCTTTTTCGCTGCCATTCAATCGTCACGCCGTCAATGACCGGCGGCGACAAGACAAGGCCCTTTTTGTTTAGAATAATCAGCTCATAGCTCATCGCGGAATCCTCAACTCCGTTCCGGGCTTCAGAATGTTCGGGTCGGTCATCAAATCCTGATTCGCGCCGAAAATGTCTTTTGCCCTTGCGCCGTCACCGAGGTATTTTGACGCAATGCTCCAAAGCGTGTCGCCCGGCTTGCTTTGGTAGCTCGACGCGCTCGGTGCGTTCAGCGTCTCGCGCTCCTTTGTAATCGAAGCGACTGTCTGCCCGCCGATCTTGTCGAACTTTACGCTTTGCGTGCCGTAATGCACATATTGCTTCAATTTCAGCTCCACTGAAACATCAAAC
>JAFYDS010000184.1 GCA_017544665.1 Clostridia bacterium
GGCGTCAAGGGGCACTATCAGTGCCTTGCCTGTCAGAAGTACTTTGACGCGGACAAGAACGAGATCACCGATCTGACGATTCAGAAAAATGATAACCACGTCGGCTCTATGATAATCAAAAACAAGAAGGACGCGACCTGCAGTGCGGAAGGCTACACCGGCGACACGGTCTGCACCGCCTGCAACAACATCGTTTTACATGGTACGACGATCGGTAAAAAACCGCACCAGTGGGATTCCGGTACTGTGACCAAGAATCCGACCTGCACGGAAAAAGGCGTCAAGACCTTCCGCTGCGCCAACTGCACCGAAACGAAGACCGAATCGCTTGCGGCACTCGGCCATAACTGGGGCGGCTGGAAGACCACGAAGCAGCCGACCTGCACGCAGGAGGGACAGCAGACCCGTACCTGCACCCGCGACAGCAGCCACAAGGAGACAAAGCCGATCGCCAAGAAAGCGCACACCGATAACGGCAACGGTTATTGCAAAGACTGCGGCGCCGATCTGAAAGCCTCTCAGCGCTGCAAGTATTGCGGCAAAATCCACGGCAGCAGCTTCAGCAGCCAGTTCACCAAGTTCTTCCATACGATCGCATATTTCTGGGCGCATTTATTTGGTCTGAAGTAAGCTGCTGCGGGCGTCGTGGAGTGGAAGCTCCTGCCAGAGAATTGGGGGACAAAATAATATGATTTAGATATTATTTGTTACTCAATTTTTGGGCATTATTTGGGCATTATTCATGGGAAAACCCGCGAAAATCCGCGAAATTCTGTGAAAGCCCGCGATTGGTACACCTGCCACAAACCCAGTAATGGTGCGGGTTTTCGGCATTTCTTGTTTTTTCGTGAAAGCATCTGGGGCGATTTCGAGCCCTGTTACCCGCACCACTCGTTTTTCCCCCATAATCTGGGGGATTCTTTTTGTTTTAAAGTGGCCGATTATCGGATTTTGTCAAGTTTTTTGTCAAGTCACGCTTGCTTTCTTTGCGAATCGATCAGTTCTGACACGAAATCCAACGCTTGTGCTGTAACTTTTTGCACTTCATGTGTATAAATATTCAGTGTCGTACTGACCTCAGAATGCCCCAGAATGGACGAGACTGTCTTGACATCAATCTGACCACTGGTAATCATCTCTGTCGCTAAGGCGTGACGAAAACTAAAACAACTTCTGCGCCCCACTAAAATTATGGCCATTATCTCTTAGTAATCCAGTGAACCCTCATGCAACACCGCCTGTCCCTTTGCACAACTGTACGAGAACGGGTCGCGTTTGTATCGTTCACTCCCTTTTTTGTATCGTCTGCTCCGTTTCTATTGCACTTGATATGGATTTCCTTTATATTGAATACAAAGGCAACGTCTTCTTTGGCGGCTTTACTGATTCTGGATTAGGAGTGATTTGTATGAAGACAACAAAAAGATGGGTCGCATCTCTATTGGTGGTGCTGATGCTTTTGACCTGTGCGCCGCTGACGGTATTGCCTGCCGCAGCGGAAACCGGCATGTCAGCCGAAGAAACGGACGCAGCATCGCAGGTGACACTGCCGCCGCTGCCGAAGGGACTCCATTTTACGGGGACGACCAGAACGGACGAGAACGGCAACATCTATTTTTATCTTGAAAGCGATCCGTCGAAGACCGGTCTGGTTCTCGAGTGCTGGGTCGACTGCAAGGGCCGCTTCGCTGATCTGCCGGCGCCGCTGACGACAGCGGACGGAAATGTCCGTGCCGGCACGTCTTTTCCCGCGCAATATGACGCGCGTGATGATGACCTGATCACCCCGGTGGAGGATCAGATCGGCGGCACCTGCTGGGCGCACGCCGGCGTAGCATGCATGGAAACGAACGCGATCAAACAGGGCCTTGCAACAAAAGATTCCATCGATCTGGACGAATACTATTTCGCGTGGTTTGGTCGTCAGAGCTTCGACGCCAACCGAACGGAATCCCGCTATGACGGTAAATCCCTCGTGAATCAGGAAAAAGTCTTTTCCGGCGGCAATGAGACCGTGATTGCAAGCGCGACCATGACGTTCAGCGGACCTGTGCTGGAAAGCACGACCGGTATTCGTCCGAACGGATCGAAGAACGACATCGGGACGAGCGCCCTATATGAGCACATGACACAGATTTACACCGCCGACGCGAGATTCCAGTATGATTATGTTCTGGAAAGGATCCATGATTTTCAGACAACAGAGGAAAACATCAAGAACGCTGTTCTGACCTACGGCAGTGCAAGAATCACCTATGTCAATGCGTCAAATTATTATACCTCCTACTGGACGCACCACAGCGGAGCGAGCTGTGCGTTCTATAATCCGGCGCCCTTTGATATCGATGCGGACGGCTCTCACGCTGTGGCGATCGTCGGCTGGGACGACGATTACCCCGCGACGAATTTCAAAGAAGGCACGCAGCCGAGCAGAAACGGCGCGTGGCTTTGCAAAAACAGCTGGAGTTCCGATTGGGGTGAAGACGGTTACTTCTGGATGGCGTATGATACCGGTCTGTGGTATCGTAGCTTTGCTTATGAGATGGCAACAACGGCAGAGTATCAGAATGTTTATTCCTATAACGGCATTTCCTATCAGGATTACTATGCCAACGGTTCCGGCTCCGGCTGCGGCGCAAATGTGTTTGTCGCTTCGGGAGAAGAATACCTGACCAAGGTTTTGCCCGGCACCAACTGGGAAAGCGGAATGGATTATTCTCTGAAGATTTACAAGAATCTGCCGGAAGACTATGCAAGCCCGACAGACGGAACGTTGGCGTATGCGCAAAGCGGACACGTCTATGACGATCGGTTCATTGAACTGAACGCGGAGATCCCGCTGTCAGCAGGAGAGATCTTTTCGGTTGTATTCGATAAAAGCTATAGCCGGAAAATCGAGCTGCAGATTGACGGGACAGAAACAACAAGCGACGATCAGCCGTCTTATCACTTCCGCAGCGCGCCGCGCGAGAGCTATCTTTACAAGAACGGCGCATGGGTGGACTGCCGCGATGAAGGTTACGGAAATCTTTATATTCAGGCGATAACCCAGCAGCAGACTGCAGATGTAAACGCACCGGTGCATTTCGTTTGCCCGAATGGGCACGAGGAAACGGTCTGTGCTGTGAACGGTACAGTCGCGCTTCCCGAAAAAGAAGGACACACCTATGTCTTCACTTACAACAACGCGCTGTTTGACGGCACAAACGTGACCCACGAAATGACGGTGCTTACACACTGCTATCCCACCGAGGGCACGGTCAAGTCCGGATATCCCTGCACAAAACAGTATAAGTGCATCTATTGCAATCAGGCAATGAAAGACGAATACACCCAGCATACTTACGACGCCGTTGAGACGCCGGCAACGCCCGAAAAGCCGGGGTACACAACCTATACCTGTTCTGTTTGCGGCAACACCTATCAGAGTGAATACGTCTATTACAACGGCGCGACCGGCGGTCAGGACGGCAAAATCCTCTGGCAGATCGTGGATGGCACGCTGTATATTTCCGGCAGCGGCGCGATCGCGAATTACAGCACTTCAAATCCTGCGCCGTGGAAGGCATACACTGACGAGATCACTGCCATTTCCATTGCGGAGGGCGTGACAAAAATCGGCAGCTATGCGTTCTATCAGATGACGAGCGCCCAAAGCATCGCTTTGCCGGAATCGATGGCGACCGTCGCTTCACACGCGTTTGAGGAGGCGTCCGCGCTGCAGTCGTTTACAGCGCCGCAGGCGTTGACGGTGATCGGCGATTACGCGTTTAAGAATGCGACCGCCCTCGAATCCGTCACGCTGAGCGACGGCATGACCCAGATCCAGAACTATGTTTTCTATGGCGCTTCCGCGCTGCAGCATTTTACTGTCCCGGCAAACGTCACGAAAATCGGGTATGACGCTTTTTACAATGCGACGTCGCTGAAAACGATCCAATGGAACAATCAACTCAAGGAGATCGGCATGGATGCGTTTTGCGGCGCATCCTCGCTGGAACGGTTTGACGCGCCGGAGAGTCTCGAAACCATCGGCTTCTATGCGTTCGGCGGTGCGAGTTCGTTAAAGTCCATCACATTCAACGATAATCTGAAACGACTGGAAGCAGATGCGTTCTGGTACTGTTCTTCTCTGGAAGAGGCGGTTGTTCCGGCCGGATTGGAGTATTATGGCGGTTTGACCTATTATTATTGTGACAATGTGAAAAAGCTGATCATTGAAGACGGCGTTACGGAACTGAAAGAAGCGGTCATTTCAACGACGCGAAACGGCAAACTGGAGGAGATCATCATTCCTGCGTCCGTGACGACGATTTCGCCCGAGTTCTACGGCAGCTATATGATTGCGTTGAAACGCTTCACCGTTGATCCCGACAACCCCAATTACTGCGACGTGGACGGCGTTCTCTACAGCAAGGATCAAACGGTACTGTGTTCCTATCCGGCCGGGATCGATCGGAGTTATGTCAAGGTCCCTGCGACAGTCAACACGATCACAAAGAATGCGTTTTACTATGCCTGGCAGATTCTCTATCTGGATCTGTCGGAAACCGGCGTCACGGTTCTGCCGGAAAGAATGCTTTATCACACCAATAATCTGTATCATTTGAACCTGCCCGCAGGTCTTACAACGATGGAAAAGTACAGTGTCAGCAATTGTACCTCGCTTGCTGATCTGTATATTCCGTCCTCCGTCACCGGATTTCCGGAGGGACAGATCTTTTCCGGCAACCAGCCGACGATCCATACGAACAGCGCCGACGCGCCGGTGGTCAGCTATGCCCAGACACAGGGATATACCTGTGAAGTCAACGAGGCGCACTCGCATGCGTTCACAAGCCTGAAATGGAAAACCTCCGCGACCTGCGCGCAGGAAGGCTGGAAGATCATGGCCTGCGCCTGCGGCAATTTTGAAGGCACCGTTACTCCGCCGACGGGGAACCACAAGAAAACCAATCCCGTCGTCACAGAAGCGACCTGCGAGGAACAGGGCTGCACGACCTATACCTGCACGACCTGCGGCACGACCTATCAGGACGATTTTGAAAACGCGCTCGGCCACACGTTCGAATGGGTAATCGATACGCCGGCCGCCTGCAATCAGACGGGCGTCAAGCATGAGGAATGTACGCGCTGCCATACGAAGCGCAGCGAAAACACGACGATTCCCGCAACAGGAAATCACACTGCCGGAACAGCGGCCGAAACGGTTCTGACGCCGGCAACCTGCGGCACGGCCGGCAGCAAACAGGTCACGGTGAAATGTACTGTCTGCGGCACGACGCTCAGCGACACCACAGAAACGATCCCCGCAACCGGCAACCACAGCTGGGGCTGGGTCACCGATACGCCGGAGACCTGCGGCAAAACGGGCGTCAAGCACGAGGAATGCGCTGTTTGCCATATGAAGCGCAGCGAAAACACGACGATTCCCGCAACGGGGAATCACACTGCGGGAACGCCGACAGAAACTGTTCTGATGCCGGCAACCTGCGGCACGGCCGGCAGCAAACAGATTACGGTCAAATGTACCGTCTGCGGCGCGACGCTGAACGACACCACAGAAACGATCCCCGCAACCGGCAACCACAGCTGGGGCTGGGTCACCGATACGCCGGAGACCTGCGGCAAAACGGGCGTCAAGCACGAGGA
>JAFYDS010000185.1 GCA_017544665.1 Clostridia bacterium
TCCCATATATGAAGTCCCGGCGTTTACTCCGAGATCTCGATACCGCGTTCCTTGCGCATCACGGCAAGCTCTTCGGTGATCTTCTTTTTCTTGTCGCCGACAATGTCATAGAAGAACAGCGGAATGGCGCAAAGCAGCAGGCTGATACCCGGGACGATGGAGACGAGCGCGTACATGCCGAAGTTCTGTCCGGCCGTCATGGAGTTGGCGATCGACAGCGCCGCGGACGGATCGGCAGCGTTGAGGTTCTTCGGGTCGATCTTGACGATCAGGTACATCGCGATGATCATCACGGTCGCGAAGGCGTTGCCGAGCTTGTTGACGAACGACTGGCAGGCGGAGCCGAGCGCGTTGTCGCGGTGTCCGGTCTGCCATTCCATGTAGTCGATACAGTCGAAGACCATGGCGCCCGAAACGTTGTTGATGACGCCGAGCGGAATGGCGGAGATGATCATGAACGGGATGCAGAACATCAGATTCTTGGTGAACCAGCCGACAAGCAGCGTAACAACGGAGGATGCGAAGCCGATCAGACACGAGGAGATCATCAGCGTGCGGTACTCAAACTTTTTGAACAGCTTGGGCAGGAAGATCATGGCGCCGAACATACCGATCGCGGCGCAGATCTGGATGATCATCTGGATCTTCGACATATTGGCGGAGAACTGCTCCACAGTCGCCGTGTTGCGGTCGATGCCGATATAGAAGCCGGCGTAGCGCGCGACGTGCGGCGCCGCGGACTGCAGCATATAGCGGCCGAACGAAAGCGAACCGGCAAGCACGACCAGCATCAGTGGCTTGCACTTGAGAATGCGCGAAAGCGCGGAGGGTTCGCCCGGCGCGCGCTTTGTCGAGTTGGGATGCA
This sequence comes from Clostridia bacterium, assembly GCA_017544665.1. Lineage (GTDB taxonomy): Bacteria > Bacillota > Clostridia > Oscillospirales > Acutalibacteraceae > UBA6857. The sequence goes on from JAFYDS010000185.1 coordinate 866, forward strand.
CAACACGCTCTTTGATATTGAACGAAGAGAGGACGAACAAGGGCATACCGATCAGCGACATGGAGATTGCCATGATCGCGTATTTCGTCGCGGAATCGCTGATAAAGAAGCCGACAATGATCGGCAGCGCGACCGTCACGGCGGAACCGATGCCGCCGACGGTACGGCCGTAGGAGATAATCACACCGCGCTCCGCCGGGTTCGGCGTCATCACGTTCGGGAAGCTCCAGAACGGGACGTCGGACGAGGTATAGATCATACCCCAGAGGACATAGACGACAGCGACGTAAACGTACAACAGCGTGCTCTGACTGCCCGGTTCAAAGCCGATCGGGCGCAGGAACATCAAAATCGTCAACGCGGCGATCGGGATCGCCGTAAAGACGGGGTACGGACGCATTCTGCCCCATTTTGTCGTGTGGCGATCGACGATCATACCCATCAGCGGGTCGTTGACCGCGTCCCAGACACGCGCCAGCAGCATCAGCATAATGACAAACCACGGCGTCAGCATCAGCACGTTCATGTAAAAGTCGGTGATATAGCTGGACATACAGCTATACACCAGTCCCTGACCGAGCGCCGCGATCGCATAGGTCACGGACTCTTTTTTGGTCACATACTTTCTTTCTTCCATGAGAGCCTCCTTTTGATTGCGCCCAGACCGCCCTTCCAGGTGTACGGGCTGAAGAGTATCAGCATTGGGAACAGTTCCAGCCGTCCGGCGAGCATGTCAAAGATCAGCACGATCTTTGACAGCGGCGAAAACATCGCGTAATTGCCGACCGGTCCGACCAGCTCGAACCCGGGTCCGATGTTGTTGAGCGTTGCAGCTACCGCGGAAAGCGACGTTGCAAAGTCATAGCCGTCGAAGCTGACGATGAAAACCGAGACGACGAAGATCAGAATACAGAGAATGAAGAACGATCTCGTCCCCTTGATCACGTCCTCGCCGACGCGCTTTTTGTCGAGCTTGACGACGTTGACGCCGCGCGGATGCACGATCGACGCGATTTCACGCAGTGAGCTTTTGACAAGCAGGATGATACGCGAGACCTTGATACCGCCGCCGGTACTGCCCGCGTTGGCGCCGATGAACATCAGCACGAACAGGATGAACCGCGAAGCGGTCGGCCACCGCGAAAAGTCCGAGATGGCAAAGCCCGTCGTTGAGATGACGGACGCAACAGTAAACGATGCGTTATGGGCCGCCTCATATACGTTGCCGCCGTAAAACTGCCGGTTGATATTCCATGTGATACAGACGATCGACACGGCGACGATACAGATATACCAGCGCAGCTCTTCGCTTTTCAGCGCTTTTTTGATGTTGTTGGAAAGCAGGAGATAATAGACGGAGAAGTTCACGCCGAACAGCAGCATGAACGCCGTCACAACGGTCTGCAGGTAATGGCTTTGGTAATAGCCGATGCTCAGGCTCCGAACGGAGAAGCCGCCGGTACCGGCTGTACCGAATGCGGTCGTGATCGCGTCGAACCACGGCATACCGCCCGCAAGCAGCAGCATGATCTCCAGCAGCGTCATGGCAAAGTAGATGGAATAGAGAATGAACGCCGTCTGCCGCACGCGGGGCACGAGCTTCTCGACAGAGGGGCCGGGACTTTCCGCTTTCATCAGCGACATGACGTGACCGCCCGTCAGCGGCACGATCGCGATCAGAAATACCAGCACGCCCATACCGCCGATCCAGTGGGAAAAGCTGCGCCAGAACAGCGAACACTGCGACATCGCCTCAATGTTGGTCAGAATGCTCGCGCCGGTCGTCGTATAGCCGGACGCCATCTCAAACACAGCGTCGAGATAGAACGGGATCTCCTTTGTCAGATAGAACGGCACCGCGCCGAACAGGCTCATCAGCAGCCACGAAAGCGCGACCGTAACAAAGCCCTCTTTCATATAGAAGACGTTGCGCTTCGGCTTTTTAAGCGTCAGAAGAATACCGCAGACGAGGGAAGCGAGCGCGACCAGCGCGAAAACCTTCCACTGCGCTTCTCCGTAAAAGATACCGACCGCCACCGGGAGCAGCAGACAGACGCTCTGGATGTTCAGTATCCAGCCGAGCAGATAGAGAATCATGCGATAATTCATGATACGGTTCCTTTATGCGAGAATATCTTTGAAATCGTTCATACCCTTATTGGTCGTCACGATCACGACGGTGTCGCCGATCTGGACGCTGTCGCGGCCGCCGGGGATCAATATCTTACCGTGGCGTGAAATACAGCAAAGCAGAACGTTTTTCTTCAGATGGAGGTTCATCAGTTCGACGCCGATCGCGTCGGATTCCGAGCGGATGTTGAATTCGAGCGCCTGCGCCTTGCCGCCGACGATGTTGTAAAGCGTCTGGACATTGGAGCCGGTCGTGTTTTCCAGCGCACGGACATAGGAAAGGATCATTTCCGCCGTAATAAACTTCGGATAGATCACAGAACCGAGCGCGAGCCGGTCGATGATCCCTTCGAAGTTCATCTTGTTGATCTTCGTGACGGTCTTCGCCTTGAAGTTCGATTTGACATAGAGCGAGAGCATCACGTTCTCTTCGTCGATATCGGTGATCGACGCAAAACCGTCCGCGCTTTTGATCCCCTCTTCGAGCAGCAGGCTCTGGTCGCTGCCGTCACCGTGTATGATCACAACATTGTCCGGCAGCAGCTGGTTGAGCATCTCGCAGTGCTCTTTGTCTTTTTCAATGATCTTGACACGGTAGCCGACGTCGCTGAGGCGTCTGGCAAGATAATAGGAGATCTTGCCGCCGCCGACAATCATGATCGACTTGATATGCTCCTTGGTGAAGCCCGCCTTTTTGAAAAAGTGTCCGGCTTCTTTGCGGCTGGCGACGAAGGAGATCTTGTCGCCGGGCAGCAACTGATCGTCGCCCGTCGGGATGATCACGTCCTGTCCGCGCTCGATCGCGCAGATCAGCACCTTGCCGGAAAGCTTGCCAAGCGCATGGCGGATCGGCTGACCGGCAAGCGGCGAATTGGCGGGCAGGATCGTCGTCATCAGATCGATCCGGCCGCGCGCGAACGTATCGACTTCGATCGCAGACGGGATGGAGAACAGACGGGCAATCTCATTTGCCGCTTCCAGTTCGGGATTGACGAGCATGTTGATCCCGAGTTTTTCCTTGATAAAGCCGCGCTCGGAAATAAAGTCCGGGTTGCGCACGCGGGCAATGGTCCTGCAGGTGGTCGTCGCCTTTTTCGCGATCAGACAGCAAAGCAGGTTCAGCTCATCCGATCCGGTCATGGCGATGAACATATCGGCGTACTCGATGCCGGCGTCCTTTTGTACGCGGTGGACCACGCCGTTGCCGACGACGCCCATGACGTCGCACTGGCTCGTCACACGCCGAACGGCTTCTTCATTTGTATCAATCACTGTGATATCGTGCCCCTCATTTGCCAGCTGTTCGGCAAGCGTGGAACCGACTTTTCCGCATCCGACGATCAAGATATTCATAGAAATTCCTCAAAACTTCAAACTCTGCGGTCGAAAGACCATAGGAAACTATAATACATCATACCACATTTTAATCTTATTTTCCATTTCTTCCATCTGAAAATTTGAAGTTTTTATGTAGAAAATTTGACAACAATTTTGTTTGTTTTCACAAATTACACGGCGACGCTTGCTTTTCATGGCGGAATGCGGTATTATCGAAGTGTATCAAATACTTTGGAAAAGGGTGACTGATGATGGCAAATGCTGACGCAAGATTCCGTGATCTGTTTACGATTTCCTGCACGCCGAAAACCGACTCACGCTGTGTGATCGTACGCGGGAAGGTGCGTTTCAGCGTGCTGACGTCCCGCCTTATCCGGCTCGAAGCGGCGAAGGGCGGCGAATTCTGCGACGCGCCGACGCAAAAGGTCTGGTTCCGCGATTTTGAGCGTCCGCGCTTTTCGCTCGAAGAAAGCGGAGACAAACTGACTATCCGCACCACAGACTGCATCTTCCGCTTTGACCTTGGCAAGCGCGCGCTCATTTCCGTGACGTTCAAGGGCGGCAAAGAAGTGACCGATTTCAAAGCGGGCAACCTCAAGGGCACATACCGGACGCTGGACCGTGCCAACGGCGCCCACAGTCTCGAAGACGGACTGATGAGCCGCGGCGGCGTCAGCGTACTTGACGACGGAAAAAGCTGCCTGATCGCCGACGACGGAACGATCCTCCCGCGCGAAGGGACGCTCAAAGACGTCTATTACTTCGCCTACGGCAACGACTACCGCAGCTGTCTGCGCGATTTCTACCGGCTTTGCGGCAAGACGCCGCTCGTCCCGCGCTGGTGTCTCGGCAACTGGTGGAGCCGCTACAAGGCGTACACGCAGGAGGAATACCGCGATCTGATGACGCGCTTTCGCGACGCACAGATTCCGCTGACCGTCGCGACGATCGACATGGACTGGCACTGGGTCAACGTCGGCGACCGGTTTTCCAGAGAGGACCTCGGGCTCGGCAGTTCCACCCGCAAGTCGATCCGCGACGTCGTGAGCGGTCTGGGCTGGACGGGCTACAGCTGGAACACAGAGCTGTTTCCGGACTACAAAGCCATGCTGCGTCAGCTGCAGGAGATGGACCTCAAGGTCACGGTCAACCTTCACCCGGCGCAGGGCGTCCGTCCGTTCGAGGATCAGTATGCGGAAATGGCACGCGCGATCGGACTGGACCCCAAGTGCAAGCAAACCGTCAAATTTGATATTGCCAATCCGCGGTTCACCAAAGCTTATTTCGATATTCTGCACAAGCCGTATGAGGACGCGGGCGTCGATTTCTGGTGGATCGACTGGCAGCAGGAAAAGACCACCGCCATTCCCGGGCTCGACCCGCTCTGGGCACTCAACCACTACCATTCGCTGTATTCCAGGCGCGACGGCAAGCGGCCGCTGATCCTCTCGCGCTACGCGCAGGCAGGCTCGCACCGCTATCCGCTCGGTTTTTCGGGCGACACAGTGATCTCCTGGAAGAGCCTCGATTTCCAGCCGTATTTCACGGCGAACGCGACCAACGTCGGCTACACCTGGTGGAGCCACGACATCGGCGGCCACATGTTCGGCGTCCGTTGCGACGAGTTGTATGCCCGCTGGGTGCAGTTCGGACAATACTCCCCCATCATGCGGCTGCATTCCACGGCGGACCCGTTTATGGGCAAGGAGCCGTGGACTTACGGCTATGCGGCGCAGAAGGCGGCGACGGCGGCTTTGCGTGAGCGGCACGCGATGATTCCGTATCTGTACAGCATGAACCGCCGCACGCATGAAGACGGGCGCGCGCTCGTGGAGCCGATGTATTACGCTTATCCCGACGAAGAAGACGCCTACCGCGTCCCGAACGAATACTTCTTCGGCAGTGAGCTGCTCGTGCGCCCTGTCACAGCGCCAGCAAGCAAAACAACGACGCTCGCGAAAAGCCGCGTCTGGCTGCCGCGCGGCCGCTGGACCGACTGGTACACCGGCGCAATTTATGAGGGTGCGCAGTGGGTGGATATGTACCGCGGGCTCGGGAGCATCCCCGTCCTCGCGAAAGCAGGCGCGATCGTGCCGCTCGCGACGGACGACCGCGGCAACAACTGGCGCAACCCCGACGCGCTGACGGTCCGCATCTTCCGCGGCACAAACGTGTTCACCCTCTATGAAGACGACGGCGAAACGATGGCGTTCGAGACTGGCGCATACGCCGAAACGAAGCTCTCTGTCCGCGAAGCCGGCGGCGATCTGACGTTCACGATTGACAAAGCGAAGGGCGATCTCAGCTCTCTACCCGAACGGCGCGCCTGGACGCTTGTCTTTGACGACGTCACAACAGCGCAGACTATCAACACTAAGATTGACGGTCAGACGGTGGAAATCACACCGCAGTACGCGAACGGCAAAACGACGATCGCGCTGCGGGACGTGCCCGTCACGGCA
>JAFYDS010000186.1 GCA_017544665.1 Clostridia bacterium
AAACAAAGGATAAAGAAAACCGCTGCCTTTCTTTTGGAAAACAGCGGTTTCTTACATTATAATTGCACACTGTACACTATACACTGCACACTCGTCAAATGTGGAACGTCGCTTCCATCTGCGCTTCCATGCGCTCCGGATACTTTAAGTAGAGGATCAGCAGCGCGACGATCGTGACAGCGATCGTGAAGAAAATATATGACAGCGTCATGCGGTGGATCACGGCGTGCAGGAAGAACAGCACCTGGAAGAGAAAGCTGGTCACGAGCGCAACGGCGGCGTGCATCAGCGTTCCTTTTTCCTTGAGCCCGTAGATCAGATAGATCACCGCGACGGCGGTCAGACAGACGGGCGCGACGACGGTCCAGAGGTTGCTTTCGCCGAGCAGGACGCAAAGCGCACTGATAATCAGGCCGACGCGCAGCCAGTGCGGGTTCGGCTTTTTGCCCTTTCTCTTTTCGCGGATGATGTTGTCATAAGATGGATAGGTCGCTTCATGCAGCTCCGGCAGGACGGCCGGATCGTCGGTCGTCTGGGCACCGCAGAGCGGACAGATTTTCACGCTTTCACCGAGGTCGATGTTACACGCGGTACATCTCATGCTTTCACCTCCCCGGGGATATTGCTTTCCACAAAGACGGGGATCCCGTCCGCGGTCATGAAACGGAAGAACGCCTGTTGGAACGACGTGTCTGTATTGGAATTGGAAAATGCGAGCGTCATCAGTCCATTGACCGAGAGCGCGGCGCAGCCGAACGGCTGATAAGGCGTGTCGCCGAGAATGAATTCCGCGCGTTCAATGTGCGCGAGGACGGCCTCGGGCGCGTCCATGATGCCCCAGTTGGAAAAGAACGTCGTGAACGACTTCTGATTCTGACGATAGGTGTTTTTCAAAAAAGCACGTTTGATTAGATAGGGGATCGGGCGAAGGAGCTTCGACTGCTGCGCGGCGACGTTGGCGGAGATCTCCGTCAACAGGATCTGCGGATTGCCTTTTTCGAGCAGTTCACCGTTGATTGCTTCCGCGATCTCTTCAAAGGTCACGTCTTTCCCGTTTTCTGAGAAAAAGCTGAGATCCGTCATATAGACGAAGTTGCGTACGTTCTTTGTGTCAAACCGGCGGCGCAGGTCCATCGGGATGCTGACGCACACTTCCTGTTCCAGCGGCTTGGGCGAAATCTGGATATAGCAGTAGATCAGCAGCGCAGTGACATATTCTGTGATCGTCAGCGAATGTTTCGCGGCGGCGGCCTTGATATCATCGACGCGGAAGGTGCCGTGGATCACCTGCGCGAAGTTCGGCAGCGTTTCAAGATCAATATAATACGGCTTGCGCTTTTCGGGGTTGCGCGCCTTGACGTCCGGAATCGCGTGAAGCTTGTAGGCGTCGCAGGTCTCTTCTTCGGTGGGCTCGTCCTCCAGCCGCAGCGCGTGGGCGTCGTGGGAAATCTCTTCGCCCAGCAGTTCGTAGTAGCGCGTCAGAAGGGCGGACAGAAAGATCGTCGTCGCGCCGCCGTCCGCAAGGGAGTGGAACATCTCCACGCTGATCCTCCGGCCGTGATACAGCACGCGGAAGTTCGGCTGATCGGTACCGGTCAGCGGAATCGGGCGATAGGGATAGTCGCTGTCTTCGCGCAAGAAGGGCGTCGCGTCCGTATGCTGAAAATAGCTCCAGAACATACCGTCCTGTAGCTGCCCTTGGAACGAGGGAAAGCGCGGCGTGATATCGGCGAGCGCCTGCTGCATGATTTCGGGATCGACAGGCTCTTTCAAAACGGCGCCGATGCGGAACGTGCGGCACCATTTTTTGCGTCTGGCGGCGGCGTAAAGGTTCGCCGCGTTGTCAACCGGGAACCAGCGTTTTCCCAATAAAGCGCTGCTTTGACGGGTCGGTTCTTCCATTAATAAAACTCCTTTCGCGGAGGTTTCATAGAATTCAATGATACCCAATATTTTGGGCTATGTCAAGATTTGTTCAGAATTCAGTCAATAAATGTTGTAAAAATTTACCATTCGGACATTTTTTTTGAAAAAAGTGTTGACTTATAGAACAAATTCATATAGAATGTGAAATGGTAAGCTGAATGCGTTCGGCTTTTCTGTTTTTGCTTTTGAATACGAATTGCATTAGGGAGGAAAAAACTATGCAAAAGAAATCCAAGTTCAAAACGGTCTTAATTATCGTCCTTGCGGTTCTGCTTGTGATCGAATCCTGCGTTCTGATTTTCGGCAACAAGAGCAAGGATGCTGAGCCTGCCGAGCAGCCGCACGCGGAGCTCGACGTATCCAATGTTCCCAGGATGCCCGATCCGGAGATTGCTGTCGAGGACACTGCGATTTTGAAAAAAGTGCTTGGCGATAAAAACATCGGCGACATGCTGCGCGGCATCATTTATTCCAACGGTATCGTCAGCGCCCTCATGAGCGCCGTTTACCCGATGCTTTACGAAAAGGTCGAAAGTATGCTTGATCTCGTCGGCTTCATCAATCTGTTCCCGACCGGTCCGCTGCTTGCGGGTCAGCTGGGCGACGTATCCTATACCGCCGTGGATAAGGACGGCGTGCGCAAGCCGTTGACCGACGTTCTGCGCAAGGTCGGTTCGAACTGGGACTACATGAACACCAAGGTCAAATGGACGACCGAAGACGAGAACGGTGAAAAGACCGAGCATGAAGATTCGATCTATAACTCCATCGACTGGCTCGTGCATGACGAGGCGTCCTTCTATCAGGCGATGAACGACGTGACCCTCGGCTTCCGCGGTCTGCTGGAAGTCAGTATTCAGAGCAAAACAAACAAGATCATGCTGATGGACGCTGCGGCGAACATGGCCGGCATCGACTTCCTTGCCTCCATCCCCCTGAGCATCGAAGCGGCGAAGGTTTACAACCCGTCTGAAATGACCGGTTACCAGGCGTTCTTCGTGTACCTGTTCAATATCCTCGGCCTCGTTGACGGCGAATATCTGCCCAGCGAAGTGGTCTGCAGCTACGGCACGATGGGCGAAATGTGGAAAGCGATCATCGAATCCGTGATCTACGCTGTGGAAAAGATCATGACGGATCCTGCCAAGAACATTGCGAACGTCCTTGTGACGCTTGTCGAATCGATCGATTCCGGCCGCTTCATGAAGCGCTTCCTGATGACCAGCATGTACCTCGAATACAATCCGCTCGTCAAGAAGCTGATGAACGCGGAAGACGGCGAACAGTTCAACCTCGGCGGCACGATCAACGACGTGGCGAAGGGTATGGGCGTTGATCTGAGCTCCAGCTGGAGCGACCTGATCGGCGGCGTGATCAAGATGATCGGCGGCGACAAAGTCAAAGTGCCTGCCTTCAATACCAAGGCGCTCATCGCAGCGGGTACCCCGACGACCCTGCCGAACGGCAACAAGGTCTATAAGGCGAATCCGGACAAGGTGACCGCGGTCTTCGTGGACTACCTGATGCAGGGCGAGATCATTGATGCGCTGCTTGCGAAGGTCAATATCTTCTCTGCCGAAGACAACAAGAAGATCGTCAAGGCATTCAACGAAGCCGACGCCGGTCTGAGCAACCTGCTCAAGGTTGTGTTCAGCGTTGTGCTTGCGAATCTGATCTAAAAACCTGAAATAAGTTGCAGCCGGTTCGGATCACCGAACCGGCTGCTTTTTGCTTTTTTATCTGTCCATCTGGCTATCTGGTTATCTGTTAATCCAACCGATACAGACCGGATTTCAGCCAGACGAACTCTCTGCCGTTGACCTGAATGAATTTATAGATCTTCTCGTTGAAGACGCGGTAGTCGCGGATGGAATTGGTCTGGACGTTCAGCACGCGTACCTTGTACGACGCCTGGTTGCAGATATACAGGTTGCTGCCGATCATCGTCAGCGCGCTCGGACGCTCGAACGCGGTCGTTTCGCCGCCGCCGACGCGCAGCAATATCCGTCCCTCACGGGGAGAGTACTTGATGATGGCGTTCTCGTTCGGCACGGCGCACCAGATATAATTGCCGTCCACGGCGATATCGCAGACCGCGGAGCCGTGATAGGTCAGCAGGGAAGACACGTTGACGGAGCCGTCCGTGTTGAAAATATAGTATTCGCCGTTTGGAAAGATCGCCATGATCTTGTTGTCAGACAGCACGCCGACGTCACACGACACGTAATCGCCGAGCTGTTTTGCGATATCGTCGTATTCGTAGCCGAACTTGACCTTCAAAAAGACGGAGCGCTTGATATGGCTGAAAGCGTCGTTGACCGCGTCGTAACCGTAGAAATTGACGACGAGCTTGTCTTTCTCTTCAGCTTCGCCCTTTGCGGCAAACACAAAGCCCTGTTTGAACGGCGTGATATTCAGTATCTCGCCGGAAAACACATTTTGCATGGTTCTTTCTCCTTTATTTCAGGTTGCGTTCAAAGCAACCTTGCTTTTTGTTTATGATACATGATAATTGCCGCCGCGTCAAGCGAAGAATGCAAAAATAATCTTTTCTTTTCTGTTGGTGCATGTTGACAAACGCATTATAATTCTGTAAAATATAATTACCTGTATTATGTTGAAAAACGCACGATTCCGGTTTCGTTTCTGCTTTTTTCAACACGTCTAAGGAGGAAACGAAGATATGGCAGGAAAATACGTTATGGCGCTTGATCAGGGCACGACCAGCTCGCGCGCGATCGTCTTTGACAAGCACGGTACCATCATCGCAAAAGCACAGAACGAATTCGACCAGATCTATCCGAAGGCCGGCTGGGTCGAGCATGATCCGCTCAAGATCCTGTACAGCCAGATCACGTCGATCACGTCCGTGCTCGCTTCCGGTAATTTCGACCCGAAGGAGATCGCCGGTATCGGTATCACCAACCAGCGCGAGACCACGATCCTTTGGGACAGAGCCACCGGCAAACCCGTTTATAACGCGATCGTCTGGCAGTGCCGCCGTACCGCGGAATTCTGCGAGGAGATCAAGAAGGACAAGGAACTGTGCGACTATATCGAAGCGCACACCGGTCTGCTTGTTGACGCTTACTTCTCCGCGACCAAGATCAAATGGATCCTCGACAACGTCCCCGGCGTGAAGGCGCTCGCCGAAGCGGGCCAGCTGCTGTTCGGTACTGTCGAGACCTGGCTGATCTGGAACCTGACCGGCGGCCGCACCCATGTGACCGATTATTCCAACGCTTCCCGTACGATGCTGTTTGACGTCGATAAGTTGGAATGGGACGAATACCTTTGCAAGAAGCTCGGCGTGCCGATGAGCATCCTGCCGACGCCCGTGCCCTCGAGCCAGGTGTACGGCTGGGTGAGCAACAACGTCTTCGTCGGTATGGAAGAGCTCGAAGGCGTGCCCATCTGCGGCGCGATCGGCGACCAGCCGTCGGCGCTGTTCGGCCAGGCGTGCTTTGAGCCGGGTATGGCGAAGAACACCTACGGTACCGGCTGCTTCCTGCTGATGAACACCGGCGAGACCCGCGTGAAGTCCAAGAATAAGCTGCTCACCGGCGTGGCGTGGAGCCTCGGCGGCAAAACGACCTATTCGATCGAAGGTTCCGCCTTCAACGCCGGTTCCGTCATTAAGTGGCTGCGCGATGAACTGAAGCTGATTGACAGCCCGAAACGCTGCGACGAGCTTGCCGAAAGCGTACCCGACGCCAACGGCTGCTATCTTGTTCCGGCGTTCACCGGCCTCGGCGCGCCGTACTGGGATATGTACGCACGCGGCTGCATCGTCGGTCTGACGCGCGGCGTCAACCGCGCCCATTTCGCGAGAGCGGTGCTGGAGAGCATCACCTATCAGATGACCGATCTGCTGGAAGCGATGAAAGCGGATTCCGGCATCGACATCACCGATCTGCGCGTGGACGGCGGCGCGAGCGTTTCCAACATCATGATGCAGATCCAGGCGAACATGGCGCAGACCAAGGTGGATCGTCCGAAGTGCGTGGAAACGACAGCGCTTGGCGCGGCGTATCTGGCCGGCCTTGCCGTCGGCGTCTGGGACAGCCTCGATGATATCCAGCAGAACCGTGAAATCGACCGCTTCTTTGAGCCGGAAATGCCGCTTGAGGTCCGCAACAAGTACTACGCCGGCTGGAAGAAGGCCGTTACCAGAGCGATGGACTGGGAAGACAAAGAGTAAACGCACCGCGAGCAATATCACGGTACAAAATATATCATAAAACTATATAGGAGTGATTATCATGGGAAAAGTAATTCTTGATTGGGACACCGCGCGCAGCTTTATGGAAGATGCGTTCAAAGGCGTCGGCGTGCCTGCCGACGACGCGAAAATCGTCGTTGACGTGCTGTTGGAATCTGACAAGCGCGGCATCGAATCGCACGGCTGTAACCGCTTTAAGCCGGTCTATATCGACCGCATCAACGACGGCATCCAGAACCCCGTCACCAATTTTGAAATCATCAAAGAGACCGAATGCACCGCAGTGGTCGACGGCCACGACGGCATGGGTCAGGTCATCGGCTACAAATCGATGCAGATGGCGATCGACAAGGCGAAGAAATACGGCATGGGTATGGTCGTTGTGCGCAATTCCTGCCACTACGGTATCGCCGGTTACTATCCGTCGATGGCCTGCAAGCAGGGCTGCATCGGCATCACCGGCACGAACGCGCGTCCGTCCGTCGCCCCGACTTTCGGCGTCGAGGGTATGTTCGGCACGAACCCGCTGACGATCGGCATCCCGACCGACGAAGATTTTGACTTCATCATCGACTGCGCGACCTCGATCACCCAGAACGGTAAGATCGAATATTACGCCCGTATCGGTGAAGACGTCCATCCGGGCACCATCATCGACTCCGACGGCAACGCGGTCGAAGGCGACGCCGGCGTGGCGCTCGCGAAGATCCGCAACGGCACAGCCGCGCTTGCCACCCTCGGCGGCATCGGCGAAGCCCTCGGCGGCTACAAGGGCTACGGCTACGCGATGGTCGTGGAACTGCTTTCCTCCGTGCTGCAGGACGGTCTTTACGGTAAGGACCTCGACGGCAAGGATGAAAACGGCAACAAGCGTCCGTATCATCTGGGACACTTCTTCATCGCGATCGACACCGATCACTTCCTCGGCGAAGAGCTTTGCCGCAAAAAGGCCGGCGAGATCATCCGCTCCGTCCGTGCTTCGAAGAAACAGCCGGGCGCCGACCGCATCTGGTCCGCGAACGAGAAGGAATGGAACGTCTGGCTGCAGCGCAAAGACAGCGGCGTGCCCATCAACGAATCGGTCCAGGCCGAGATGAACAAGGTCCGCGACGATTTGAAGCTCGATTATAAGTTCCCGTGGGAAAACTGAGAACGGAGGACAGGTAAAGCATGGATTACGCAAAAGAATCACTCAGATTGCACTATGAATGGAAGGGCAAGGTAGAAGTCATTGCCCGCGCGAAGGTCGACAGCAAGGACGCCCTTTCGCTCGCTTACACGCCCGGCGTTGCTCAGCCGTGCCTGGAGATCCAGAAGGACATCAGCAAGTCCTATGAACTGACCCGCCGCTGGAACACGGTTGCCGTCATCACCGACGGTACCGCCGTGCTCGGCCTCGGCGACATCGGCCCCGAAGCCGGCATGCCCGTTATGGAAGGCAAATGCGTGCTCTTCAAGGAGTTCGGCGGCGTTGACGCCATCCCGCTTTGCATCCGCAGCAAGGACGTAGATGAGATCGTTCACACCGTGGCGCTGCTTGCCGGTTCGTTCGGCGGCATCAATCTGGAAGACATCAGCGCGCCGCGCTGCTTCGAGATTGAGCAGAAGCTGAAGGAATGCACCGACATTCCCATCTTCCACGACGACCAGCACGGCACCGCGATCATCACCCTCGCTGGTATGATCAACGCGCTGAAGATCGTGGGCAAGAAGATCGAAGACGTCAAGATCGTCACCTCCGGCGCCGGCGCCGCGGGCATCGCGATCATCAAGCTGCTCATGAGCATGGGCCTCAAGAACGTCATCATGACCGACCGCACCGGCGCGATCTA
>JAFYDS010000187.1 GCA_017544665.1 Clostridia bacterium
AAATGTAAAGGTCGCTCATGTCGTTGAGGTCAATCTCGTCGTAAATCCGTTCGCATTCGCGTTCCCAGTCGAGCAAGGCTTCTTCGTAGGCTTCCTCGTTGAATCCGCATTCTTCATGGTAGCCGTACCATGCGCCGGGGTCGTTCACGAATCTGCAATACTCGAATTCTTCCGGCTTGGGTTCTTCGGGAAGGTCAAGAAGGTCGTCGGCGTGCTCCAAAATGAAATCGTGCAGTGTCATGTTGCTCTCTCCTTTTCTTTTCGGTGGTGTTTCCCTCCGTTCGTTGTGTGTATCTTAACTCTAAAAAGGAATAATAGCAACTTGGGATAGTACACAATGTTTTAGTGTATATTTTGTCAGTTATATGTGTAATGAAAACGTTGATATATAAGGATTTGTATGATATAATGAGCCACGATGGGAGAGCGTCCTTTTTACGAAAAGCGTCCACGAGAAACAGACCCCGAAGGGCCGTTTCCCGGCATCCGGCTTACAGCCAGCCTTCCGCAACCGCGGCGTCGTATTCAGCTTCCAGCCAGCGCTCCAGCGCGTCCCAATCGTCGAAGCTCCCGCGGATGCAGCGGAAGGGATTTCCGCGTGTGCCGTCGCCGCCGCTGGACAGCTCCAGGGATTCGTCCGTCACAATCAACTTATCCCTGACCTCGAATATAAATGTGGCGCCTTCAAGGTATTTCCAGAAGCGTTTTGCCTTGATCGAAAAGCCGGTCGGCAGGTCGTAGCCGATTGCCGTGCGTGCGGCGTCCGGATCATCACGGTCGATGGGTCGGGGGTCGCAGTAAATCGCGGTGTCCGCTCTCAAAAATTTCATGTCGTTTGCTCCTTTCCTGCGCCGTTTTTCCTGACTTGGAAAACAATGCTGTCGTCGGTCACAATCCGAAAATCCGTGACGCGGTATTTCCAATAATCGTCCGGGACGCTTCTGGAAAAGCCGTGGAAAATCTGCCGTCCGTTTTCAAAGAGCGCCACATCCGTGTTTCGGCTCATGAGCGGACAAAATTGTTCTAATGTAATCATTGCGCATCCCTCCCTTCAATCCCAATCCTCGTCGTCATCGTCGCAGTCGTCCGGCTCGAAGTAACATTCATCTTCGTAGTCGTCCTCGTCGACGTCCTCGTAGCGGTCGCGGCTGTCCCACATGTCTTCCGTGTTCGGCGCCTGCCGCAGTTCTGGATGCGCGTCAAGGTAATCGCAAACCGCGATCTCCAGCCTTTCCAGGGCTTCGTCATAGACATCGTCGTCGCGAATACCCCAAGCGTCCCCGACGCAGTGCGCAACCGCGTCATCGCACTTTTTCGCAAGGAACCGTGCAGCCGGATTGCACGTCTCGCGGCCATATCCTTGGCCGATGTGATCGCCATCATTGTAATTTCTGTACCCGATCCGGCAAATGGCGCGGACGATTTCGCCGGCCAGCGTGTCCGCCTTTCCCGTCGGCGGGACGAGCTCCTCAAACAGCTCGTTCAGTTTTTCCTCGATGGTTTTGATTGACATGGCAGTGTGCTCCTTCCGTTTTCCGAGGGCTGTGTGCCCTTCGTTGTGAGCACATATTACCGTCTATTGCGCACACTATCAAGTCGGGATAGTACACAATCTTTC
>JAFYDS010000188.1 GCA_017544665.1 Clostridia bacterium
GCTTCGATCGCGTTGTCGAGCGCGTTGGGAAAGATGGTGTAAAGGTCGTCCGGCTCGATCCCCTCGGGCGGAAACGCGCCGCCGAACGGGAACTCGATGGTGATATTGTCCTTCTGCGCGATCTGCTGCTCGCAGAAGAGCACCGTGTCGAGCCGGTAGCTGCCCGTGTTGTAGCGCACGCCGTCCGGGTCGACATAGCCGCCGAGCTGTTCAGCGATCTCCCTTGCCTTCTCGGTGCGGTTTTCGTCGATATAGGCGATCAGCGGACGGACCTTCTTCGGCAGATCGTGGCGGAACAGCCGCAGATCCTCGTTCATCTGCTCCATCATCGCGTAGTACTGCAGCTGCGCTTCGAGCTGGGCTTTATACTGCTCCGACCGCGCGCGGGATTTGATCAGCCCCGCGACCGCGACCGTGATCGTCGCCGTCACCAGCGGAATATTGCAAAGCGCGAACGCGAGCTCCGCCTGCTGCGATTCGCTATAGTGCGACGCCAGCATCGCGAGCGACGCGACGAACACCATGACCGTCGCCGTGATCAGAATGAACAGCACGACGCCGCCGCGCGTGAGACTGATATAGATGTCGTGCCGTTTGACATACCGTGTCAGGAACAGCAAAGACACCAGGAAGAAGCCGACGTGCAGCAAAAACTCGACCAGCGTTTCGAACGGGTCGTTGATGTTTTCGTAATCGTAATGGAAAAACAGCACCAATACCACGTACTTGATCGCTTCCACGAGGGGATAGCCCAGAACGACGAGCAGGCTTTTCCAGACGCCCTTGGGCCGGAACAGCAGCAGCATACAAAGATAGGGCACAAACAGGCCGAGCGTGTTCCACAGCTCCTCGCTGATCGGCCCGTTGCCCGCGAAGACCGAAGGACGCAGAAAAGGCAGGGCGACCGTCAAAAGAAACGCCAGCACATAAAAGACCGGGTTCTTGCGCAGCTCCAGCCGGAACAGACCGAGCGACACAAACACAAAGCTCACGGTCACCAGCACTTCGCTCATGGCGGCCAGCAGAATATAGATCACCGGCGACTGCCGGATCAGCTCCGTGATGGCATTCATGTCGATTCCTCCCCTTTTGTTCAGCGGTTCAGCATAAAGATAAAGCTTTGATATTGTTCCTTGAAGCCCCGCGTTTTCAGCGGAAGCACAATCCCGTTTTTCAGCGTGACGCAGCGCGAGTCGTATTTTTCAACGTGCATCAGATTCACCAGAAACGACCGGTGGATCCGGCAAAACAGTCCGCCCGTGCCGAGCATCTCTTCCATTTCAGATAAAAGATAGTTGAACGTCTCCGTCCGATCGAAGAGGTGGATCTTGGTCTTTTTGCCGTCCGCCTCCGCATAAAGGATATCCTGCGCATAGACGGTCTGATAGATCCCGCCCTTTTTCAGCTCGTAGCGTGTGAAAAACGACAGGCGGTAGAACTGGTCGATCTTTTCTTCTAAAAGCTTTCCTTCCACGGGCTTTTTCAAAAAGCCGTCGGCATAGATGCGGTGGTTGATGATCTCGGCCGCTGCGGACTCGTAGTTCGTCAGATAGCAGATCGTCACCGCCTGATTGAACTTCTCCTTGAGCGCGTTCGCGACGGCGATCCCGTCCATGCCGTCCATCTTGAAGTCCAGAAAGTAGAGGTCGAACTTCGGCTGCTGCAGCAGCGTTTTGCCGTCGGTAAAGGCTTCGCAGTGGATATCGTAGTCCATCTTGCGGGCATAAGCGTCGATCAGCGCGGCAAGGTGCTCGTTCTCTCTTGCTTCATCGTCACATAGTGCTATTCTCATCGTGGTCTCTCTTTCCGAAGCACCTGTAGTTCCCTCTGCCGCTATCTAACCACAAACCGCACAAAAAAGCAAGCGAAAAGGAGCAGACAGTGCAGTTTCGGGAGTGAATAACGCAAAGGGGCACAGATGCATCTGTTGATGACTGGTAAAATGGAAAAACGCCGCCCGAGCAAACGGCTGCTCCGGCGGCAGGTCCTTGGTTCTCAGTCGCGGTAAAACAGGCTGAAGATGCGGTCAAACAGCGCCTTGAAACGGGCGATGATGTTTTGGAAAAACTGGGAGAATTCGCTCGGCTGCACCTTTTCGATCGTCTTGTATTCCTTGTGAGACGGGTCGTTGATGCAGGTACGCTCCTTGAGCCCTTCCCGTTCTGTCGTCGCTTCTTCAATGATCGTCCACGGACCCCAGCGGTGACCGGTGGCGGCGATCGGGGTGTCCTGCGATTCGTCAACGGCGCCGCAGCTGCAGATATAGCGGATCAGCCCCTCTTCGGTGCAGGTCGGCCGGATCACGGTCACGGGGACATAGTTATGTGTGTGCTCCGTCTCGCCGTCTTCGGCAAAGACGAACAGGCAAACCGTCAGGCAGCTCAGCACGCAAATCGCAGCGAGCAGGATCGCCATGGCTTTTTTGACAGACTTCATGGAAAAAACCTCCTTTGGTTTTTGTTCGTTTCCATTATAGCAAAACAGCAGAAAAAAGGCAAGGGGCAGAACGAAAAAAGCCCGGCACCTCTCCCGTCAGCCCAAAGGGCTGACGGGAGAGGTGTCAAGCAAAAGCCGCCCCGAAGGAACAACCCTCGGGGCGGCATTGTTTTGATTCTTACAGCTCTGCGAAGTACTTGATGGTGCGGACCATCTGGCTGGTGTAGGAGTTCTCGTTGTCGTACCAGGAGACGACCTGGACTTCATACAGACCGTTGCCGAGGTCGATGACCATGGTCTGGGTCGCGTCGAAGAGAGAACCGTACTTCATGCCGATGACGTCGGAGGAGACGATGGGATCTTCGTTGTAGCCGAAGGATTCACTCGCGGCAGCCTTCATGGCGGCGTTGATGCCTTCCTTGGTCACGTTGTCACCCTTGACAACGGCGGTGAGGATCGTCGTGGAACCGGTGAACACGGGAACGCGCTGCGCGGAACCGATGAGTTTGCCGTTGAGTTCGGGAATGACCAGGCCGATCGCCTTCGCAGCGCCGGTGGAGTTCGGGACGATGTTGGCGGCGCCGGCGCGGGCTCTCTGGAGGTCACCCTTTCTGTGAGGACCGTCGA
>JAFYDS010000189.1 GCA_017544665.1 Clostridia bacterium
GCAGCACCGAGGCGCTGACGATACCGAGCAGCAGCACGCTCAGGAACTGCCACGGCAGCGTCCGGTACGCCTCTTTCCACTTGAACGAGAATATCAGCTTGAGCGCGCGCCCGGAAGCGAAGCTCCGGATCGAGTTCAACAGCTCCTCGTAAATACCGAGGATGAAGGCCATCGTCCCCCCGGAAACGCCGGGGATCACATTCGCCGCTCCGACGACGATGCCGATGACATAAAGCCCGGCATAACCGGATGCGGAACGTCGTTTCGTATTTTCCATGATCTGCAGTACGCCTTTCCTGCGCCGGGGCGGTCATCCGCCGGGGCGCATTACCGAAAACAGGCGGAGCTCCGATCGGGGCCCCACCTGTTGACGAGTTGAAGATTTTTTACTTCTCCACCGGCTATTCCACGCGTCCGAAACGCGGCAGTCCGCGCTGGATCTGTTTCTTCGGGTTGTAAGCCGAGCCGTCCGGCTTGACCAGTCTGCCGGTGAGGAAGATCAGCACGTTGACCTTGGAGGCATCGGAATACTTCGACTGGAACAACCGACCGATGACCGGCAGATCGCCGAGGATCGGGATCTTGTCGTTGGTGGTGATGGTATCGTCCCGGCCGAGGCCGCCCAGCACGATCGTCTCGCCGTCGCCGAGGATGACCTTGCAG
This sequence comes from Clostridia bacterium, assembly GCA_017544665.1. Taxonomy (GTDB): domain Bacteria; phylum Bacillota; class Clostridia; order Oscillospirales; family Acutalibacteraceae; genus UBA6857. The sequence continues at coordinate 664 of JAFYDS010000189.1, forward strand.
CTGATCTTGCGGGTGTTGAACACCGGCATCTGGATGTAGTCGTCATCGTCGCTCGCATCCGGACTGCCGTAGATGATCCACTCGTCGGCAAAGGTCTCGATCGGGAAGTTGATGTCGACGCTGATCCGCTCGTCGCCTTCGCCTTCGCCGGGGATGATCTGGGGCCTCATCTCGAAGACCGGGCCGAGTTTCTTCTCCTTGTCGAGGTTCGGCTGGGGAGTGATGCGTTCAATCATCTCGCCGTTGACGATACCCTGATCCACGTCGATGGTCTCCCAGTCTTCCGGGAAGTACCGGATGGTCACCATCTCGATCTTGGCGGTATGTCCGGGCAATGTCGTGATGCGGGGAGACGCCAGCGCGTCCTTGCTGTCGGCCCAATCCAGCGCGAACATGTTCGCGGTGATCTTGGTCCCGTCGCTGTTCGCCCACATGAACGAATAGGTCGCGTCCTCCAGCTGGTCGTCGTATGGTTCTCCGGGACGTAATAGCGCAGCAGCTCGTTGCTGCTGGACTGGATGACCGAAGCACGGGTGAGCTCCCGGGGGCCGCCGCTCAACGGAGTGACGCTGCTGCGGCCGTCGGTATAATAACTCTGGTTGGCGTTAACCGCATACTGCCAGTTGAAGGCCAGTTCGTCGATGTCTTCCTGCATCATTTCGACCAGTTTGATCTGCAGCTGGATCATCGCGCCTTCGTTCTTCTTCTTCGTCTCCAGAAACGCCCGCATCTTATTCAGGTTCTCGCTGTCGTTCCGGATCACGACCCGGCCGAGCTTGGCGTTGTAGGTCACGGCGGCGCCCGGACTGAACTTGATCCCCTGGGAGAGCATCCCGGTCTTGAGATCCTCGTCCGTGACGCCTTCGTCCAGATTGATCTGGATGGTGTCGGTCTGCAGCCCGCCGAGATCGACGTCCACGGGCGAGATCAGCACGGCGTTGTCGTCGATCTGATAACGCATCTGCGGCGAACGGGTGGCGGAACACAGCTTGTCCAAGACGTTGATGATGCTGTCGTTCTTGATGTCGAGCGTGATGCGCTCCTCGGTCGCCGGGACCTCGGTGTTGCCGGGATTGGCCTGACGGTTCTGCTGCGTGCCGTCGTCGGTGGGACCGTCGCTGGGAGCGTCGTTATTGGCGGTATTCTCCGCCGCCGCCTTGCGGCCGCTGCGCAGAAAGACGATGTTGACGCCGAGCTTGGCGGGGTCGTGGCGGACGCTTTCGGTGCGGATGTACTCCACCACCTCGGCGACCGTATATTCGGGGAGGTTGACGCGGGGCAGCTTGATCTCGGCGAGCCGCTTGGACAACTCGTTGCCCCGTTTTTCCGGCTTGCGCTTGGGAGCTGCGGAATCGAGGAGGTTCTGAGCCTCGTCTTCACCGGACTTGCGGTACGGGATCGCACTCTTCCACTCCAATTCTCCCAACTGCCGACGATGCTCGTTGACGAAACGCCGGTGGCCGATCTCGCCGATCCGGTCGTTGACGGCGCGCAGACACTGCAGCGCCTCGCCGTTGAAGGGATTGATCAGCAGGGCCTCCTGAAATTTCCGGGCGGCGCGGCCGTATTCGCGGTTGAGCGCCAGCTTGCGGCCCTGCTCCATGAGCACCTGTATCTGGTACTCCTGCTCCTTGATGTTGGGGATCTGCCGCTCGACGGAAGCGCTTTCGCGCTCGACCGCGTTGTCCCGGCGCTTCTCGTAAACTTCGATCAGCCGGTTCAGCTCGTCCTGCTGCTCCTTTTCGCAAAATTTCAGCGCCTCGCGGCACTCCTTGATCGCCTCGTCGTAGTCGCGGGACTGCGCGAGCTCGTCGGCTTTGCGCATTGCCACGACCGCCATCTGGTAATAGCAGTCGCCGATGCGCTTGCGGCAATACTCGCTCTTTTCATGGAAGGAGCCGTATGCGGCGAAGGGCTCGTAAACCTTGATCGCGGCAAGATATTTGTCGCGCGCCTTCAGATACTGCCCGTCGGCAAAAAGCTCGTTGCCGGAACGGACCAGCGCGCCGCCGCGTTCGTCGACCTCCTGACGTCCGACGTCGATCCGGTTGACCGCACGGTTGATCTCGGGGTTGTTCTCTGCGGCGAATGCCACCGACGCGGCGGTCAAAATCACCGGCAGGAATTTCATCTTGAACTCGTTCATATTATCACGCCTCCGGTGTTGATTAGTGGTTTAGATCGGGAATGGCGGTGGTATGGCTTCTCCGCTTGACGGGAACGCCGCTGAAGTCGATCTGACGCGCCGTGACGAACATGATCAGATTCTGCTTGTTGGAATTCTCGGCCTGCGATTGGAAGAAACGGCCGATCAGCGGCAGATCGCCGAGGATCGGTATCTTGTCCGTGCGGTTCACGGTGCTGTTGTCGATGATGCCGCCGACGACCACCGGTTCGCCGTCGTGGACGTCCACCGTCAGCTCCAGAGAACGGCGGCTGGTCTTGGCGCGCCAGATCGGGAACGTGCGGACACGCTGCTCCTTGGTTTCGACGTTGACCGTATATACCTTGACGTCGTAGCGGCCGTCGCCGTGATCCTGACCGAGATACGCGCTGATCCGCGGCTTGAGTTCGAGGCGGATGGTCTCGTTGTCCGGCTGGACGGTCGGACGCACCCACAGATAGACGCCCAGCGTGGTCCCTTCCTTGTTGATGTCGGGCGACGGATAGCTCCATCTGTAGTAAGACCTGCTGGCGGTATCGTTGCCGGTGCTTTCGATCGACACCTCCAGGGTATCCCAGCTCTCCGGGAAGTAGTAGGTCTTGCCGATGTTGATCTCGGCGGCCTGACCGTCGACGGTCAGCAGTTTCGGCGCGGAGAGGGTCTCGGCCCGCTGATTCTGCGCGAGCGCGTTGATCGTCAGCCGCA
>JAFYDS010000024.1 GCA_017544665.1 Clostridia bacterium
CGCCAGACCTTTGCCGAACTGCTCGTGTAGTTCTCAATATTCGAGATCACGATCTCCTGCGGCGACGAGCCGGACGGCAGCAGGTGCACGTACCCGCCGTTCGCGCCGGTGATCAGAGCCGTGGCGTCGGCGATCGCCTGCATATAGGCTGCGGTGATCGCGCTGGTGTCGGTGTTCTTCAGCAGCTCCGTGACGTCGTGGATCGTCTGATGCAGCGTGTCCTGGAGATTCGCCCGCGCAGATCCGAGCTCGATACTGTTGTACCGTTCGGCGAGACTGTCGTACACGGTTTTGATCACCTGCGCCTTGACGTCAACACCGAGGATCTCATGCCGGACCGTCACCCAATCACAGAGCGACACACGCTCCAGCGCAGCGAGCTCCGCGTATTCCGGCGACTGCCACAGGTGGATAAAGGACACCGTGACGTTCACCGACGGTGCGTTGATGTTATTCGCCGCAAGATATGCCTGCGCTTTTGCGAGCAGCGTTGTCGCGTTGACCGTTTCCTCGCCCTGGAACTCACCGGAGAAGTCGCGGATCAGTACACGGTCTGCGATGCCGGATGTGTTTGTGACGGAGAGCTTGCCGCCGGAAATCGTTACCAGCGTCTCGTCTTTGACGGCATAGGGAAACAGCGCCGTATAGGCGCTCTCCATCGACGTCGTAACCTTTAAGTCGGTCATGTTCTTCCGGTAGGCCACGACGACGCCGGTGTCGCTGCCGCGGTGTTGGTGCAGCTTAACTGTGTAGTTATCCCACTCAAACTCCCCGCCAAACGTGTCCAGCAGAGAGCCCTCCGAGCCGCCCAGCGCAGCGCGCGCCGAGCCGACCCGGTACTTGTACGCTTTTGTCGCAGCCCAGCCGGTTTCGACCGCCGTAAAGGCATGACTGAGCGTCAGATACGCGTTGACCTTTGCCAGTACAGCACTAACCGCCTGCGTTGGTGTACCCGTGCCGGAGACGTCCGTGATCGGGTAGTGTGCCAGCGCATAGGAGACGTGCTCGCAGAGAACCGTCACAATGCCGGCGATCGGCTTCGTGATCTTATAGATGCGGAACAGCTGCAGATCCGCGGTGTCGTTCGGTTTTGCCTTTATATAGCGATCCTCGCGCAGCTCTCCGAACATCGGGCCGGCAACCGGGTATGTCAGCTCCAGCTCATAGATGCCATTGCGCTCCTCTGTGACGACGCAGGACGTCGCATCCGGCAGGAAGCCCTTGACGGTATCTCCCGCCAATAATATAGGCGTCACGCGCCCACCTCCTTAGATCCGGCGCCAGCGCGGGATGATCTCCACTTTCGTGATCCCCTGCGAGACCTGGATCGTATTATTGCCCGGTTCGAGCACCGGGAAGCTCGTAAACAGCACCTTGTCGTTGCTCAGTGTCGAGCCTTTGTACGCGCTCATCAGCTCGCTGTCCACCTCGATGTAGCTGCTGATACCGCTAAAAGAATACTGCTTATTGCCGATATACAGCGACACGCTGCCGCTGCCGGCGGTGATCTTGATGTATGGCTGCGACGCATACGCCTCCGGGTTTGCGATCGTTGCCGAGCCGCCGGACACCGTCGCGCCGGTTGCCGAGGTGATCGAGCCGCTGGAAGCGTTGAGCGTGATCTTGTCCTGCGTGGTGGCGTCAGTATACGCCCAGTACAAAAACGGTTTGCAACTGAAAATCAGTTGCAGCCTGCCGACCTTCCGGGCGATCTCTTCCGGGTTCATCTGCGACACGAACACGCCGTACCGGAAATAATCCGGCTGGTAGCTGTCACGCAGCACACCGTAACCGGTCGCCTGGAGCCACTGGCGAAGCTGTGGCGCCTTTTCCGGCAGACCGACGAACTGTACCGTGTAGGACACGTCGACGTTATTCCAGCCGCCGTGGTCGATCAGTACGTCGCCGTTTCTGCCGGGTACGTGTATCAGCTCAACGTCGCGCTGCGGCGCGTTGTAAATGCTCTTTTCCGCGATCAGCAGCTCCATCCTGTCGGATCGGGTGCCGTTGAACTCGAACCAGTTAATGCTCATCCGCGCGCCGCCTCCTTCCGCTGCATCTTTGCGGCAAAGATTTCCGAAATCTCATCCGCGAGCCGCGAGATGTCCTCCGGTCTGTGATTGTGGAACTCGCCAATAGTCAGATACAGATTCACGCCAGACGTCCCCGCGCTGCCGGCAGACATGGTCTGCGCTGTATACGGGATCGCAGCGCCGCCGGGACCAAACGGATGCGGATTCGGGAAGTCGGGATCCGGCAGGTCGAAGTCTGTCGGGATCGCGTCCTCCATGTCCTGCTTGACGTCGTCCATCGCCTCTTCAAAGCCGACGCCGATACCGAGGCCGAGGTTTTTACCGATCTGGTCGGCGAACACCTTAGAGGGCGACGAGATGCCGAACACCGCTTTCAGCGCGTCGGTGATCGCGCTGCCGAGCCCACGGAGCTTGCCGATCAGCCAGTCCCGCATATTCTGAATACCGTTCCACAAACCCTCCAGCAGGTTTTTGCCGAGCCCCTCGAACACGGTCGACGGGGAGTGAATACCCAGCACATCCTTGAACGCGTCGAGCAAGGCTTTGCCTATGTTCTTAATGGTACGCAAAAGACTGGACACCACCTTGCCGAGACCCTCGATCAAACCGAGCAGGATCTGCTTGCCCGGCTCTTTCCAGTCGTAGGACAAAAGGGCTTCCACGACGGCCTCCACGATACGGAAGCAGGCGTCGATCAGCTCCGGCAGGTGGTCAATCAGACCGATCGCCAGAGACATGATGATCTCAAGCGCCGCCTGGATCAGCTTCTCGACGTTGTCGTCCGCGAGTAGAGCGTCCGCCAAAGACGTCACGCAGAGAAACGCCGAATCTATGAGCAGGTCGACGTTATCCGCTAAAAATGTGACCAGATTGGTGACGATGCCGACCGCGGCTTCCATGATCGTGCGCAGGTTCTTCTCTGTGAGCAGACCCTCCGTCAAGGTCGTGAGAATCTTGAATGCGGTCGAGGTGATCTCGTCCAGTCGTGAGATCAGACCGTCGGCGAGCGAAACGATGATCTTCGGCGCGGCCTCCAGCACAACGCCGGCCACACGGTCGAA
>JAFYDS010000025.1 GCA_017544665.1 Clostridia bacterium
GAAGTTCTACGCCTCCATGCGTATCGACGTGCGCCGCATCGAGCAGCTCAAGGCCCCGGGCAACGAGTTCATCGGCTCCCGCACCCGCGCCAAGATCGTTAAGAACAAGGTAGCGCCCCCCTTCAGAGAGGCGGAATTCGATATCATGTACGGCAAGGGCATCTCGAAAGAGGGCGAAATGGTGGATATGGCCGTGCAGCTGGGCATCATTCAGAAGAGCGGCGCGTGGTTCTCCTACGGCGAAACGAGACTCGGCCAGGGCAGAGAGAACGTCAAGCTGCTCTTTGAACGCGAAAAGGAACTCGCCGACGAGATCGAAGCGAAGATCTTCGCCGCCGTGAAAAAGCAAAACGGCAAGGACGAGACTCCCGATCTGCCGCGCCCGCAGCAAAGCGTACAGATCCCCGTGTCGGCGCCGCACAGCGGCTCCGCCCGCGCGAAGATCGACATCGCCGTGGATGACGACGAATGAGCGTTCTGACGCTGCGCCCCGGCAAGAACAATAAGGTGCACCTGCTGCTGGACGGGGCTTATGCCATGACGGTGGACAGCGATTTTGTCGCGTTCAGCGGACTCTATGAGAATATGGAAATTTCGGACGAAGCGTTGATTTCCCTTACGAGGGAGGTCAACGCTCGCCGTGCGTTCAACAAGGCGAGCGACCTGCTTTCTCTGCGTGACCACAGCGAAAAAGAGCTGCTGCAAAAGCTGCGGCAAAAGGGCTACGCCGAAGGCACCGAGGAGGCGCTCGCAAAGCTCAAAGATTACGGTTATCTCGACGACGCGCGGTTCGCCTCTCGCTTTGCCGCCGAGCTCCAGCGCGTCAAGCATTACGGCAAACACCGGATCGAGCAGGAGCTCTATCGCAAGGGCGTGTCACGCGACGTGATCCAAGCGACGCTCGAAGAGATGACCTTTGACGAAAGCGCGCTCGTCTCGCTGATCGAACGGCGCTACGCGCGTCAGCTCGACACCGAACAGGGCGTCGCCCGGACGGTCGCTGCGCTGCAGCGGCGCGGCTACGGGCTGCGGGAGATCCGCGACGCGCTCGCAACACTGGAAAGAGAAACGAAGGAAGAGACATGAAACAACGAATCGGTATGATCGGGCTGGGCTGCCCGAAAAATCAGGTGGACGCGGAGCTGATGCTCGCGAAGCTGTCGCAGGACTTTGCCATCGTCGGCGAGATCGAAGACGCCGACCTGGTCATCATCAATACCTGCGGCTTTATTGACGACGCGAAACAGGAAGCGATCGAAGCGATTTTGCAGTGCGTGGAGCTGAAACAGCAGGGCGTCATCCGCAAGATCCTTGTCACGGGCTGCCTCGCGGAACGGTATCAGAATCAGATCAAAGACGAGATCCCCGAAGTGGACGGCGTGATCGGCCTCGGCAAAAACGGCGATATCGTTTCTGTCTGTAAAGAACTGCTGAGTGGCGCGAACATCTGCGACTTTCCCGATAAATATGACCTTCCGCTCGAGGGAGACCGCGTGTTGACCACGATGGGCCACGTCGCCTACCTCAAGATCGCGGAGGGCTGCTCCAACAACTGCACCTACTGCGCCATCCCGTCGATCCGCGGAAAGATGCGCTCGCGCCCGGTCGAAGCGCTCGTCGCCGAGGCGGCTTCTCTTGCCGCAAACGGCGTCAAGGAGATTGTCGTGATCGCGCAGGACGTGACGAAATACGGCTTGGATCTGTACCATGAACTCGCGCTGCCGCGGCTGCTGCGGGAACTTTGCAAAATCGACGGTCTTCGCTGGATCCGGCTTTTGTACTGCTACCCCGACTGCCTGACGGACGAGCTGATCGATACGATCGCCGAAGAAGACAAGATCTGCAACTATATCGACCTGCCGCTGCAGCACGCGGACAAGACCGTCCTGCGGCGGATGCACCGCGCCGGCGACGAAGAAAGTCTGCTCGCGCTGGTAAAAAAGCTGCGCGATAAGATCCCCGGCGTCGTGATCCGCACGACGCTGATCGCGGGTTTCCCGGGCGAGACCGAGACACAGTTTGAAACGCTCGAACGCTTTGTGAAGACCGCGCAGTTCGACCGCCTCGGCTGCTTTGCCTACTCCGCGGAAGAGGGGACTGTCGCCGCTTCTCTGGACGGTCAGCTGGACGAAGAGACCAAGAGAAAACGCGCCGACCTGATCGCGCAGACGCAGTACGAGATCTTCTGTGCGCGGCAAAAGGCGCATATCGGCAAGACCTACGACGTTTTGGTGGACGGCTTTGACGAAGAGAATCTCCTTTACCTCGGGCGCACCTATATGGACTGTATCGAGATCGACGCGCAGGTGATCCTCTCGACCGAGGAGGAACTCTTCCCCGGCCGGTTCGTTAGAGCGACCATCACCGGCGTCTGTGACGCCGACCTTGTGGGCGAGGTGATCGTATGAGCGCCATCCACACGTTTTCCGGCAAAAAGATCGACCCCTGCGCGCCCGATTCTGCCGCGCTTTCGGTCGAAGATATTGCCCATGCGCTGTCTCTGATCTGCCGCGCGGGCGGTCATTTTCCGCAGTTTTATTCGGTCTGTCAGCACTCCGTCGCCTGCGCGAGGGAGGCGGCGGCGCGCGGGTACAGCGTGCGCTTACAGCTGCTTTGTCTGCTGCACGACGCGAGCGAAGCGTATCTTGCCGATATCACGCGCCCCGTGAAGGCGCAGCTGCCGCAGTACGGCGACTATGAAGCGCGGCTGCAGAGCCTCATCTACGAGACCTTTGCCGGCGGCGCGCCGACCGCGGACGAACAAAAACAGCTTTCCGCCGTAGATGACTGTATGCTCCGCGCGGAGTTTTTGCACTTCATGGACGTCGATCTGCTCCCGAACGGCGGGACGCTGCTGACGGCGCCGGCGTTCTCCCTGCAGCCGTTTGACGAAGCGGCGGGTGTGTTTATCGCGCTGTATCAGGCGCTGACGTAAGTCGACAGTCGTCAGTCGTCAGTCGATAGCGCGCGTCAGGGCAGGACTGTAAAACGCACCTGCATCCCGCGCGAACACGGCACATTTCTCCAAATTCCACATTCGCCACTCCAAATTTCCAATATCACTGCACACTACACACTTTACACTCAAAAAAGGACCTCTCCCATGACCCTCTCTTTCCTTCTCAACAGCCTTCTGCTCGGCGTCGGGCTCGCGATGGACGCGTTCTCCGTGTCTCTTGCCAACGGCCTCAGTGAGCCGAAAATGCGCGTACCGAAGGCGCTCGGCATTGCGGGGACGTTCGCGCTGTTCCAGGCGGCGATGCCGCTTCTGGGCTGGCTTTGCGTCCACGCCGCCGTCGAGACGTTCCAGAGCATCCAGCCGTTCATCCCGTGGGCAGCGCTGATTCTGTTGTGCTTCATCGGCGGCAAAATGCTGTGGGAAGCGAAAAAGGGAAAGGATGAAACCGCAGAAGCGCCGCAGACCCTGACGCTCGGCGTGCTGCTTTTGCAGGGCGTCGCGACCTCGATCGACGCGCTGTCGGTCGGCTTTACGATCGCGCATTACGGTATGGGGATGGCGCTCGTGTGCGCGTCTTTGATTGCGGCGGTGACGTTTGTGATCTGCGTTTGCGGCGTCGAGCTCGGCAAACGCTTCGGGACGCGCTTCGCGGGCAAGGCGGAGATCGTCGGCGGTCTGATCCTGATTGGGATCGGACTCGAGATCTGGATCAAAGGCGTGTTTTTTGCGTCATAATCAGCTTCACAGAAAGGACGTTTTTCTATGGCACAGCTTCACAATATCAGCTTTCAGCAGGTCGATCTGACCGAAGGCTTCTGGCGCGACCGCCAGAACCTCAACCGCGACGTCACAGTCGGCGCGGTGGAACGCCGTTTCCGCGACACCGGACGCTTCGAGGCGTTCAAGTTCAACTGGACGCCGGACAGCAATCTGCCGCGGCCGCACTTTTTCTGGGACTCCGACCTCGCGAAGTGGATCGAGAGCGTCGCGTATCTCCTGCAAAAAGGGCCGCAGCCCGCGCTGTACGCGTCCGCCCGCGCCGTCATCGACGACATTGCCGCCCACCAGCAGGCGGACGGCTATTTCAATATCTTCCACACGGTCGTGGAGCCGGAAAACCGCTTTCGCTACCGCGACCGGCACGAGCTTTACTGCCTCGGCCACCTGATCGAGGCGGCGGTCGCGTGGGTCAACGCGACGGGGGAGCGCGATTTCCTCGAGACGCTCGACCGCTATATCGACCTTGTGATCCGCGTCTTCCAAAAAGAAAAGAGCGCCGCGTTCACGACGCCCGGGCACGAGGAGATCGAACTCGCGCTCTTGAAGCTCTACCGGCTGCAACCGGAGAAGAAGTACCTCGACCTCGCGCTGTTCTTCCTAAATGAGCGCGGGCCGCAGGACCAGCTGCTCGGCGACTGGGCGCGGGATAAGTATAACCAGAGCCACCTCCGCGTGCGCGAGCAGCACACCGCCGAGGGGCACTGCGTGCGCGCGTGCTACCTCTATTGCGCGATGGCGGACGCCGCCGCACTGACGGAGGACGAGGCGTTGCTCGCCGCCTGCCGCGACCTTTTCGACGATATCGTCGAAAAGAAAATGTACCTCACCGGCGGGATCGGTTCGACCCACCACGGCGAAGCCTTCACGGTGCCCTATGATTTACCGAACGACACGGCCTACGCCGAGACCTGCGCGGCGATCGCGCTGGCGATGTTCGCCCGGCGGATGCAGATCATCGACCCCGACGCGAAGTACGCGGACGTCGTCGAACGGACGCTGTATAACGGGATCCTCTCCGGCGTGTCGCTCGACGGGATCAGCTTCTTCTATGAAAATCCGCTCGAGATCTGCCTTGCGGACCACGAAAAGAACCGCAGCGTCAACGGCGGCGACCGGCTTCCGATCACGCAGCGGCTCGAGGTGTTCGACTGCTCGTGCTGCCCGCCGAACGTGACGCGGCTGCTCGCGTCGCTCGGCGACTACGTCTTCACCGCCGGGGCAGAAGATCTCTATGTGCAGCAGTATATCCCGTGCCGCGCGTCGTTCGACAGCATGGACGTCGAGATCAAAACTGTCTATCCGATCGACGGACAGGTAACGGTCACTTTACGCGGCGGCAAAGGCAAGCGCCTGCATCTGCGCGTTCCCGGCTGGTGCAAAGAATGGACCTGCTCCGCGCCCGTTGAAACAGCGCACGGCTACGCGGTCATCGACGTCACGGACGACGAGTTCACGGTGAAAATCAATCTCGTCATGCAGCCGCAGTGGATCACGGCAAACCCGCGCGTCAAAGCTGACGCCGGCAAGCTCGCGCTGATGCGCGGACCGGTCGTTTACTGCGCCGAGGGCGTCGATCACCCGTTTTCGATCTTTGCCGTTGCGGTCGATCCGGACGCTCCGGTTGACGTTGCGGAAACCTACGGCGGTCTCCCGACGCTGCAATGCGGGGGCTGGCTGCCGCAGGACAACGGCGCGCTCTACAGCCCCGCGTCGGAGACGGAAGAAAAGAAAACGCCGGTCACGTTACGGTTCATCCCGTACTTTACGTTTGCCAATCGGGGCAGCAGCGATCTGCTGGTGTGGCTGCGGCGGCTGTAAGCCTTTGCGGGACGCAGTCTGTCCAAAGCGTTTCCAGTTCGTCGGCGGCGCAAAGCTCACAGGCCGCCGCCGCGAACGTCAGCGGATCGATCCCCGGCGGACACAGCGCGGCGTATTCCGGCGGCAGCGCGACGCTTTTCGGCGTCAGCGTCTGCGCGTTCGGGCGCGCGCAGGGGTGGTTCGTGAAGATCAGCCCTTCATAAGACAGCGGCGCGTCCGCTGCGTCGTCGAGCAGCAGAATCGTGCTGCTCGACGCTTTTTTGATATCCGGCGCAAGCTGCAGCGACACGCCGTATTTCAGCCGCAGTCGCGCCGCCGCCTTCTCATAGGCGGCAAAGTCGTCCGTCACCACGCGCAGCTGCGCCGTGAGCGGCAAGAAGCGCTCCACCGTGTCAGCGAGCACGCCCTGCGGGTCAACGAGACAGAGCGACTCCGAGAGCGGATCGAGCCCGAGCCTTTGCAGCGCGTGAAAGGCGCTGTTGCAAAGCAGACGCAGCGGCAGCATCGCCGGCGTATAGGCGCGCACCGGCGCGTCCGGGGGCGGGTTTATCCCCGCGGGCAGCAGCAATCGCGTTTTGAGCGTCCCCGCCGTTTCGGCGATCCGGTCCCACGGGAGGGTCCCGTCGGACTGTAAGGGCGCCTGCAGATGGTAAAACGAAAAGAAGTTCGGCAGCGTTACACGGCTGCAGCCGACCGCCGGGGGAGAAAAGCGGCGGCGCAGCCGCGCACGCAAAGAGGCGTCATAGGGCAGAACGCCGAGCGTCGCAAACATGGACATCGTCTCCTTTTTTTAGAAGGTATGTGTTGTTTGCACAAATTATGCCGCGTTCCGCGTGTGATTATTCACAAAATTTCTTTCAGAAAACAGTTGACTTTATCGGGTCGCCGTGATAAAATGTCATAAAACACCCACTGATCCACTCGGCCGTGCAAATCTTGGCGGCAAATTTCCCGTCATTTTGCGCAGAAATACCTTGCCAACCGACAGGTTGGCTGTGATATTTCTGTAACATCTGACGAAAAATTTCCTCGCCAATCTTCACACACCGAATGCATCAGCGTGTATTAACCGAAAGGGACAATTAAAGATAGAGGCGCGGCCGCGCATCAGTAAACCGGAAACGAAAGGACGCACGCAGCGTTTGTTCCGGAAGAAAGGGTAAGCCGCCGAAGGGGACCGGGGCGTACGGTTTTCCTGGGCGTATGCAGTAACAGGCATACGACTGTCGCAATTTGCGGAGTGCTATTATAATTGCTTTTGCGGGACGGTAAACAGTGTCGTTCTGCGTGGTTCGATTATAATGGCCGATGCGATCGGTCATTTTTTGTTATCATTCGGGAATTTTGAAAAAGGAGTTTTTCCAATGAAAACCAACACCATCTTCACGGGCGCCGCGACCGCGCTCATCACCCCGCTCAACGAAAACGGCGTCGATTATCCGAAGATGCGCGAATTGCTGGAATGGCAGATCGCCGAAGGCATCAGCGCGCTCGTCATCTGCGGTACCTCGGGCGAAGGCAGCACGCTTTCCGACGATGAGCACCGCTCGGTTCTTGCGTTCTGCAAGGGCGTGGTCGGCGACCGCGTGCCGCTGATCGCCGGTACCGGCTCCAACGACACCGCCTATGCCATTTCGCTGACGAAGTTCGCCTGCGAGATCGGCTATGACGCCATGCTCGTCGTGACCCCGTATTACAACAAGGCGACCCAGAACGGTCTTGTCAAGATGTTCACCGCCATTGCGGACGCGAGCACAAAGCCGATCATCCTTTACAACGTCCCCTCGCGCACGGGCGTCAACATTGAGCCTGCCACCTATGCCAAGCTGGCAGAGCATCCGATGATCGCGGCGATCAAGGAAGCGAACTCCAATATCGCGAAGATCGTCGAGACGATGGCGCTTTGCGGCGACAAGCTCGACCTCTATTCCGGCAACGACGACCAGATCGTCCCGCTGATGGCGTGCGGCGGCAAGGGCGTCATCTCCGTGCTGTCCAATGTTCTCCCGAAGAAGACGCAGGAGATGTGCGACAAGTATTTCGCCGGCGACGTCAAGGGCGCGTTCGCGATGCAGGCGGATATGTTTGATCTCATCAAGGCGCTGTTCTGCGAAGTCAACCCGATCCCCGTCAAGGCTGCGATGGCCGCGATGGGCTACTGCGAAGACTATGTGCGTCTGCCGCTGACTGTGATGGAGGACGCGCACAAGGAAGTCCTCTTGCGCTGCATGCGCGAGCAGGGCATCGACGTCTGAGAGGGAAGCGCATGAAGATTATCGTCAACGGCGCAGGCGGCCGCATGGGCGGCGTGCTGTGCAACCTGATCAAGCAAAGCGGTCACACGCTTGCGGCGCGCGTCAGCGTTGAATTCACGACGGACGCCGCGGCAGGGATCTACCAGTCGCTCGGGGAATACACCGGCGACGCGGACTGTGTGATCGACTTTTCCAACCATACGGCGGTCCCGGCGCTGTGCGACTACTGCGTGTCGCGCGATCTGCCGGTCGTGATCGCGACGACGGGCCTCACGGAAGACGAGCTCGCCTGTGTTGAAACGGCGGCGAAGGACATTCCCGTGTTCCGCTCGGCGAATATGTCGCTCGGCGTGGCGCTGGTCGCCTGCCTTTCCAAGATCGCGGCGAAGACGCTCCCCGACGCGGACATCGAGATCGTCGAAAAGCACCACAACCAAAAGCTCGACGTCCCCTCGGGAACGGCGCTGCTGCTCGCGGACGCGATCAAAGACGTCCGCCCCGACGCGGAGTATAACATCGGCCGCCACGAAAACGGCAAACGCCAAAAGAACGAGATCGGGATCCATTCGCTGCGGATGGGCAACGAAGTCGGCACCCACGAGGTGATCTTCGCCCTCGGCTCGCAGGTGATCACGATCAAGCACGAAGCGGAGAACCGCTCGCTCTTCGCCGAAGGCGCGCTGGCCGCCGCCGCGTTCCTGTGCGGCAAGGCCCCCGGCACGTATTCGATGGATGATATTTTTGATGAATAAGAAAAAGCGCCTCTGCAGAGGCGCTTTTTCAGTGCACAGTGCGCAGTGCACAGTGCACAGTAACGCGGGTGGGGTATGATGCAAAAACAAATGATACACCGCGCCCCTTAGTCCCTATTCGCTATTGATTAACGACTTTCACTGCAAACTACACACTGCACACTAAAAAAAGCGCCCTGCAGGGCGCTTTTTTCACATCCATCCCAGCTGGCGATAGATGGCAATCACACATTTGAACACAAGCAGGCGGGAGTTGTGCCCGATCGTTTCGTGGAAGAAGCTGTTCCAGCGCTCGCTCGGGCGGATGTTCCGTCTTGGGTCGCGGATCGCGCTGCGGCCCTCGTTCGTGTACTGGTTGAGCCAAGCGATCAGGTAGGGATCCTCGATGGCGCGGTCTGCGCCGTCGATGGTCTTGACGCCCTTGTAGGAGCCGGTCAGCACATATTCGTGGTCGACGCCGTGGCCGTTCTCCCCTTCAAAATGGCAGTCCTCCGACGCCCAGTCCCAGAAGTTGTGGTTCCCGACGATCGGCACCTGCGGCACGAAGTTGACGTCCACGGCCCGCCGGAAGGTCGTCAGCCGCAGCTGCCGTGCGTCGTGCGCGTAGGTCTTCAGCCGCGCCCAGGTCGGGGCGGTGTAAAGGTGATAGAGCGCGTGGGTGTCATACAGGCCGCTCATGATCCAGACCGGCATCTCCCTGAGGCGCGCCGCTTCGCTCTTGTTGATCGCGCGGGAGGGCGCCATCATGACCGCCGAGGCGAACACCTCGGGATAGGACGAGGCGAGGTTCATTACGCCCAGCGAGCCGACGCACCAGCCGATCAGGTGGATCCGCGTTTTATCGACGTTCGGGTGTTTTTCGCAAAAGTCGAGGATCGCCGCCAGAAGGGACTCCACAAGACAGGACTGATCCCAATAGAGGCTGTCCTCCTCCGGCGCCCGGCCGACAAACAGAAAGGCGTGTCCGTTGTGGAAGCGGGACTGGTATTTTTCGTCCGCCCAAAGCGGCATTTCGTTCGCGGCGATCTCGATGCCTTCCTTCCAGCCCTCGAGCGCGCCGGCAAGGATGATGATGAGCGGATAGGTCTTATCGGTGTCCGCGCCGTAATCGGTCGGGTCGTAGTAGCTGTAGTCAATGTCCCAGTCGCCCACAAGCGGACCGTTGTCGCGCTTGAACAGGGCGCGGTATTTGTCGTGTTTGGGATTATATGCCATAGGAAAACCTCCGTAAAAATCGACGTGTGTCTATTTTATCTGTATTTTATGAGTGATTTGTTACATTTCTTTAAAAAATATCATAATTTCTGCGTTTTGCCGTGCGCGGCGCGCGGGACGGCAGGTGGTGAGCGCGCTTTTTTGCCGAAGCCCGGTTGCCTTTTTGTCTGGGATATGCTATACTGAACAAAACAACCGAAAGGATGATACCGATGAAACGAATCACAGCTTTGATTTGCGCGCTGCTGTTGGTGCTGTCTCTTTCCGCCTGCGGCAAAACGAGCACGCCCGAAAACACAGTCACGACCTTCTTTGAAGCGATGAAGCAGCTGGACTTCAAGGGCATGAACGCCTGCGCCACGGACGACGCCCAGATGGAGTGGAATCCCGGCGGCTCCGGCGCGTTCTCGGAAGAGACTGAACAGCAGCTGTTCGACGTGTTCCAAAAGCTCGCTTCGAAGATCGAGTACTCGGTCGGCGAAGCGACCGTCAACGACACGACCGCGACGGTCCCCGCGAAGGTGACCTTTGTTGACGCGGCGCCGCTGGTCCGCGACGTGATGACGGACGTGATGGCAAATATGGTGATGAGTCTGCTCGGCGAAGAGAGCGACACCGACGTTTACACCCAGATGATCGAAGGACTTTCCGAAAAGGTCGACGACGCGACGCTTTCTCCGCAGACCGTGGACCTCCAGCTGGCGCTGACCGAAACCGACGACGGCTGGAAGCTCAGCGCGTGGTCGGACGAACTGGCGAACGTGCTGTCTGCCAATATGAGCGACGCGTTTGCGGACGCCGTGTCGTCATTGACGGAATAAGCCGCCCGATCCTATAGAAAGCAAAAAAGACAAGGTGCAGAGGTTTTCTCCGCACCTTGTTTTCGTAAGTGATGTGTTTTTCTTCTTGTGTTTGAATGGGCTCTTATGCAGCCTGCTTGATCCCGAACCACGAGAGAATGAGGGCGATCAGACGCTTGATCAGGTCGCCGAGGGAGTTCATCTTTGTCACCTGTTCCTCGGTCTTGTACTTGTCCTGGACGTTGACGCGGATATTGCTGCTCAAGCCGTAAACCGCAAAGAACTGGTAGTTGGAGCTGTAGCAGTTCACGGTGACGTTTTCGCAGCCCTGGAAGGCGTCGTACTCGCAGCTGTTCAGCGACTTCGGAATATCGACGGTGCGCAGAGATGTGCAGTTCTCAAACGCCTTGGAGCCGATCTGGGTCACGCCTTCGGGGATCTTGATCTCTTCGATGTACTTGCAGTCGGCAAACGCCTTGTCGCCGATGAACTTGACGTCGTAGGTCTTGCCGTCGATCTTGACGGTTGCGGGGATCTTGACCGTGCCGTTCGCGTTATCGTCGCAGTCCGCCACCATCGCGAAGCCGAACTCCGTGACCTTGTAGGTCAAAGGCGCGGACGCCGCCGCCGCGGGCGCGACACACACTGCGCACAAGAGCAGCGCGAGCAAAAGGGATAATGCTTTTTTCATGATACATAACCTCCAGAAAACAGTAATATTCGAAAATATGACCATTGATTCGATAGTATTATAAACCAAGAACGTGAAAATGCAATAAAAAAAATATGAACAACTTGACACAAAAACTTGAAATAGGGGCTTACAGCCCGCCGCAGGGGAACCGGAATCAAAAGAAAATCGTGCAAAACGCAACTTTTTTGAAAAAAGACTTGCTTTTTCAAACGGATTCTGCTAAAATACTATTCGCTTATATGGACTCTAACAGTTAAGGAGGTGCTGCAGCATGGCAAAATGTGATTTTTGCGGCAAGGATGTTTCCTTCGGCATTAAGGTATCCCACTCGCACAGACGTTCCAACAGAACCTGGAAACCCAACGTGAAGCGCGTGAAGGCGATCGTCAACGGTTCGCCGAAAAGAGTGTACGCTTGTACCCGTTGCCTGCGGTCCGGCAAGGTGACCCGCGCAATCTGAGTGCACAAATTGCGGAGAAGTAAAACTCCGACTGCCAACGTGACGGAAAGTCGCGTTGGTATATTTGTGGGCGCATTTGTGAGAATACGCCC
>JAFYDS010000190.1 GCA_017544665.1 Clostridia bacterium
AAAAGCCGCCCGCGGGCGGCTTTTTTTCAAGGGAATAAGGGACAGAGGGACTAGGGACGAAGTCATGGAGGCTGAATCATTCCACGTTCCAAATTCCAACTGCACACTGCAAACTGCACACTAAAAAGTCGCCCGCAAAGGGCGACTTTTTTGTTTATGCTTCGGATTCCTGCGCCTTTGCTTCGAGGTCTTCGACATAGGCGTTGATCCGCTTGTCGCGCATCTGCGCAAGCTCGTAGTACATCTGGGTCTCTCTCGCCTTGGAAAGCGGCCACAACAGCTTCGGGACGATACCGAGAATGCTCGTCACGAACGGGACGACTGTGCAAAGCGCGAACAGCCAGAACTTGGTGCGCTCGTCCTGGGTACCGCTCTTGGCGCCCTGGACGTAGCCGATCTTCTTCATGACCATCAGGCGGATCGAGTTCATGCCGATGCCCTGCAGCTTGAGGACGAGGTTCTTCGCCACGCTGGTGGTGGCTTCCATACGGTAGCCGTTCTTCCATTCGCAGAAGTCCATCGCCTGATTCCAAAGGTCGGCGTTGATGACCTTGTTGACGCCGAAGAGCAGCTTCACCAAAAACTCGCGGATACCGTAGGCGACCAGCATGGGCCAGACCTTCAGGTAGTTCTTCTTATACATACCGAAGGCGAAGAAGCCGAGCGTGACCATATCGCCGTAGAAGTCGGAACCCACCCAGATGAACCGGGAGGAGAAGCGCTTGCGCAGCGGCGCGACGAACGCGTAGCTGATGGAACCGACCGGGCCGGAGATACCGCTGACAAGCGCCTTGAGGGTGTTGATCATGTGGGTATTGCCGTGGACGTCGATCCAATAGTTTGCTTCGTCCGTGCCGACGCCGAAGCCGCCGAGGAAATCGGACAGGCACATCAGCAGCACCGGGTAGTTCGTGAGAACAGCCTTCATGCCTTCCTTGATGTTCGGTTTGTCCACCGTCTGCGGCACGCGCTCCTTCGACTGCAGGAAGAACCAGAACGTGAACGCCGAAGAGATCACGGCGCAGCCGACGCCCATGCCCATGAAGATGCTGCGCATCTTGATGGCCCATCTGCCGGTGGAGACCATGTCATATAAGAAGCCCATGACGTAGGCGGGCATATCCTCGCCCATGTAGCCCGTGAGCAGCTCGGCGAGGGTGATCAGCCGGACACGCTCGTTCGGGTTGGGCGTGATCGTGGACATATAGCCGCCGCGGGCAAGACCGGTGAAGGTACCTGCGGTTTCGGTGATGATGTTGAAGATGAAATAGAAAATCAGCTTCGGCACATAGGTGCCGGCGGTATTCGGGAAGAAGTATGGCAAAAACCAGTACAGCAGACCGATCAGTGACAGCGGGATCTGCATCATGACGAGGTAGGGACGGAATTTACCGATCCTCGTACGGGTGTTGTCCACGATGCCGGCAAACAGCAGGTCGTTGATGACGTCCCACGCGCCGGTGAACAGATTCACGATGGCGCTGACGCCGAAGTCGATCTTGACAACGTCCCAGATGTAACGGGTGTTGAAGCCGCCGATATTGAATGTGTTGGACCAGTCGTTGAAGAGGTAGGCGATGGTCTCTTTGGTGCCGACGTAGTTATAGCTGCGGTAGATATTGTCTTTGCGTTCCTGAATCTCCGTTTCTATATCCTTGCTTTGTGTCGTCACTTGCTCAGACATCTCTCTTCACCTCCAGTTCCGTCACATAGAGAGTCAGCGTATCCGAATAGGTATGGCCGTCATATTCCAGCGTCGCGGTGATTGTGATCGCTTCCTCACGCGCGGCGTGGACGGTCATGACGCCCGTGTCGTCGATCGAGATCGCGTCGGGATCGGTCGCTTCGAACGTCAGGGTGTAATCTTCCTTGGTCGCCGTGGAATGGACCATGACGTCCAGCGGCAGCGCCTTGATATCGTCGGGCTTCGCCACGAGCTGCTTTTCATAGAAGCGCAGGCAATAGTGGTGGAAATTGATATTTTCCACGGTCGCGTACGGGAATTCGACGTCGGCCTTGCCGCCGGCATACAGCGCGGCGTAATCGTCGCCGAGCGTGACGGTTGCCTTGATCTGATAGTTTTTCTCGATCCTGACGCTCTGCAGATCGTCCGACAGACGGTCGATCCTGCAGTTTACGGTCTCACCCGTGGGCGTGATCTCGAACGAATCGAGCGTCGCGGCGGGAGAAAGCGTTTCCACGATCTGCTTGTAAACGTCGCCGGATTTGACTGCTTCCATGTCAACGTCGTCCGGCATCATGGTGAAGTTGAGGTAGTAGTGGACGCTGTCGTCGTTGTCTTCGGTGACTTCGCCCTGATAACCGTTATATTCAATCACCTTTGCGGGGTCGATCGTGAACGCGGGCGCATCCGTCACCTCTGCCATCACCACTTCCGCCGCGCTCGGATAGAACGCCGCGATCTTACCGGGGGCCTGCCCGCGGAAATACTGCAGCAGCGCGTTGTCCGCGGCGGCGAACGGCGTTGTGATATCGCCGATCGAAACGTCGGTGTGCCAGTCGCCTTCCACGTCGTCCGCGGTCGTCATGGTCCCGTAAAGACGGTCGATATAGGCCGCGGCCTCGTCCGGTGCTGTCGGAAGCTCCGTCAGGGACGCCTGGGGCTCCAGTTCGGGCGCTTCAAAGATGGGCTTTTGCTGCTCATGCCGGAGATACAGATAGATACAGCCGAAGCACAGCGCAACCGCCAGCACGACGCCGACAACGGCGAGGAAAGCCTTGGTTCTCTTCTTCATCTTTTTCTTTTCTTCCACTGCGCTCACCCCTCTTCCTTTACTGTCTCTTCAAGCGCTTTCATGCGCGCTTCGTGCTCCTCTTCGCTTTCGAAGACGGGCAGCGGCAGCTCGTCGAGATCGACTTCGCCGCGGCGGACCAGCTTGAGCAGGTCGCGGCGCTTTGGGTCGTATTCACGGTAGGTCGGCTCGATGCCTTTTTTGAGGATCGCCTTGTTCAAAAGGAACTGCACGAAGAACAGCGCCGCGCAAAGCAGACCACCGAAACCAAGAGAAACCGAAGCCATGGTGCTGTCGGGCGTGATGAACTTCGCGACGACGGCGCCGACCTGCGCGAGCAGTCCGGCGATAAAGCCGACGAACGCCCAGTTTTTCATCATCTTCGTGCTGCGCTTGAGATTGAAGAAGCTGAGCAGATAGATCGCGAGGATAATGAGACCGATCAGCAGCAGCACCAGCAGACACGCGAAGAAGATCAGGCCCGCAATCGTCTGCGGCTTGAGCAGCGCGCTTTTCAGCAGATCGGGCGCTTTCATCAAGAGACCACTCTGGAACGCCTTCACGAGACCGATCCAGCCGGCGGACAGCGCGTCCTCATAGAACGGCAGATGGAATTTGACCGCGCCGATCGGCAGCAGCAGCGAAGCGATGGTCGCAATCACAAAGACCATGCGGGCGATCTGCAGTCCGCCGCCGATAAACGACGCCTTGATTCGGGCGATCACCATCCGCGCCACGCCGGCTTCCAGCTCGGTGCGCTTGGCGTCGCGTGCAAGCAGCGCATCCTGCGAGTAATAGTAAATATTGACGCCGCAGTGCTTACAGTTGGGTTTGAGATCATAGAACGGGATCTCACCGCCGCATTTGGGACATTTCATACGCATTTCTCCTCTCTTATTTCAAATCCACAACGATCGTATCGTCGTCGCCGGTGCGGTTGTTATACAGAAAATCCTCCGCCATTTCGGCAAGCGACGAGCCGGGTGGGATCAGTTTTTGCACTTTTTCGATCTGATGCTTTTCAACAAAGCGGTCCAACCGCGCCGCAGCGCCGTGCAGCGCCTTGTATTCCACCGTGTCGGGCGTAAAGGGCGCGTTGCCGGGATAGATGTGGCGGCAGATCTCGAACACGACGTCGAGCAGCTTCGTTTCTTTTGCCTCTTTCTTTTCTTCGTCGGTCAGCGTCTTCCAGACCTTGCCGAACTTCGCGGCGAAGGACAGCTTCCGCTTTGCGACAAAGCCCAGCAAAGGCTTGACGAGCGCCTTGTATTTGCGCAGCTTTTCTGCGGGCAGGATGCCGTCCGTCTCGTCGAGGAAGCGGTCGAAATCAGTCTTGACCAGCGGGAACGCCTGCTCGATCCGGCCGGCGAAGTTGATGCCGTAAAGATAGTCGAACACGCTCTTGTCCCCGGTGTCCACACCGAGGATGCTGTCAAGCGGGATGCTTTCGATACTGCAGGTGCCTTTTTCCGGATCGACCGTCACGCGGCGCATCTTGCCCGCGGCGTTGACCGCGGCGATCGTCGCGACGTCGACGAACCAGCGCCCCTCTTCGTCCGTATATTTGCGGATATTCTGGACGTGGGTGTGTCCCGTGAAGACGACGCGGACGCCCTCCTCGCACATCAGCTTTGACAGTTCGCGGTAGCCGCCGTAAAGCTCGTAATCGACCATGTGGCGGAACACCTCCCACGGTGCGATCACAGGGTGGTGCGTCGCGAGGAGGATATAGTCGCCCGCCGCTTTCGCATCGCGGATCTGTGCGGTCAGCCACGCGACGCCGTCCTCGAACAGTCCGCAGTGGCTGCGGCCGTTGCCGTTGTCGTCGATCATCGCAAGGCGGACGCCTTCGCCCAGCTGCACCACATAGGAGCCGCTCTCTTTGTGGACGGAGATCGCCTGCTTCGGGCCGTAGTCGGCGTAATAATCGAACAGATCCCGGCGATACATGAACGGCGTCGGCTCCACACCCGTTTCGGTGTAGCGCACAGCGTCGTGCTGGAAGCATTCGTCCTCCCCGTTCGGGCTGCAGTAGTCGTGCGTCGCGCAGATCACATAGACCTTTTTCCCGGCGGCGGTCAACTTTTCGAGCCGCGCGCGGAAGTCCGCGTGAGACGCCATGTCGCCGCTGTTGACGTTGTCGCCCGTAAAGAGCACGGTGTCGATCGTGTCGTCCGCGAGGATCATTTCTATGAATGAATCCAGAATCTCCGGCGACAGCTTGAGCGCGATCTGGTCGCCGCGTTCGCGCATGGTGAACGGCTTACCTTCGACCCAGGTTTGCTTGGAAACAAAGTGGGTATCCGTCAGCAGATAAAACGACGTCGGTTGTTTCATAGGCACTCCCCTTTCGTCGTCACAATATACAAAAATACACAGTAATCATACCATAGTTCGTTCAACAATACCAGTCCCCCACCCCCTCAATTATGTGAACTTTTTATGAATTTTCACC
This sequence comes from Clostridia bacterium, assembly GCA_017544665.1. Lineage (GTDB taxonomy): Bacteria > Bacillota > Clostridia > Oscillospirales > Acutalibacteraceae > UBA6857. The sequence continues at coordinate 5,209 of JAFYDS010000190.1, forward strand.
GATAGCAGTGGCCAGTGCCTGGTGCCTGGTGACGCGAAACAGTTCGGTGAAAGCCGGAACAGATTGTCCGCAAAGAAAAAAGGAATTGAGAATGAAGAATTCCAACAATTCCACATTTCACATTCCAAATTGTCACTGCACACTGCACACTCCACACTGCACACTGAAAAAAGCCGCCCGCAGGCGGCTCTTTCACGCGAGTTCGATTTTGAAGCAGATCGGCATTTCGCTTTGGAAGGCATCAACGGCCCTGATCGTCAGCGCGTCTTCGCTGAAATCGAAGGCGAGTTCCTCGCCCGTCTCGAGCAGCGTGATCCGGGCGATCGGGTAATCCTTTCCCGGGCGGCGGCACAGGGAGCGGATCACCGCGTCTTTGCCGTCGGGGCGCATCTGGAAGCAATAGACCGCGCCGCCCTTGTAGGTGAAGCGGTAATCCTGCGCGGTGAAGGGTTTTTCCTCGCCGTCGCGGAAAAAGCCCGCCTCGTTGTTGACGTCGCCCTCGCCGAACTGTTTCCAGAAGGTCGTGCCGTAGATGCCCTCGCCGTTCATTTTCAGCCACGCGCCGAGCGTTTTCAGCACCAAAGTCTCCCCGTCGGTGATCGTGCCGTCGGGCTTCGGCCCGATATTGAGCAGCAGCATACCGTTCTTGCTGACGATGTCGATGAGGTCCGTGATGATCTGCCGCACGGGCTTAAAGCGGTTGTCGCACGTATAGCCCCAGGAATCCTTGCCGATCGCCGTATCTGTCTGCCACGGAACGGGAGAGATCCCCGTCAGCGCCCCGCGTTCGACGTCGAAGGTCGCGACGCCCGGCGGAAACGCATCGTGCTTGTAGTTGATCGTGACCTCCTCGCCCCACTGCGCGGCGCGGTTGTAGTAATAGGCGCAGATCTTTTTCAGATAGGGCTTGAAGGTGTTGTTCTGGATCCACCAGTCAAAATACAGCAGCTTCGGGCGGTAGTTATCGATCAGTTCGCACGTGCGGACGGTCCAGTCTTCGAGCCATTCCTTTGTCGCGCCCTCGGCATAGACGTTCTCTGTCGTTGCGAACATCGTGTTGCCGACGAAGGCGGGGGTCGCCACGGCCGGGCCGTAGAAATCGGCGTAGCGCTCGTCATTGACGTCGCTGTCGAACGCGCGGCCGGGATTCATGAAAAAGTAGTGCTCGGCGCGGTGGGTCGAGGCGCAGAAGACCAGCCCGTTCTCTTCGCAGGCGCGTTTGAGCTCTCCGGCGACGTCCCTGCGCGGGCCCATCGCCTTCGCGTTCCAGCGGTTGAACGCGGTGTCGTACATCGCAAAGCCGTCGTGGTGTTCGCAGACGGGCACCACATAGCGTGCGCCGCTCTCTTTGAACAGCGCGGCCCAGTCGTCGGCGGAAAAGCGCTCGCCGGTAAACAGCGGGATGAAGTCCTTGTAGCCGAACGTCTTCTGGTCGCCGTAGGTTTTGACGTGGTGTTCGAACTCGCGGTGCTCTTTGTCGTACATGTTGCGCGAATACCATTCGTTGCCGAACCCCGGCACGCTGTAGATGCCCCAGTGGATGAAGATGCCGAGCTTGCCCTGATAGTACCAGTCCGGCGTTTTGTGGCCGACAAGCGACGCCCAGTCGGCTTTGTAGGGGCCGGCTTCAATGATTTGGTCGATTTGCTGCAGGTATGCTTCTTTTGTCATAAGCGGTTCCTCCTGCGTAAAAACTGCGCGCAGTCAAGCTGCGTCTGTTTCGATTATACCATAAACCGCCGAAAAGTAAAGCGCAACTTTCGCTGTGCACATCCGGCATTTTGCCGGATTATGCGAAAATCGCCCGATGTTTTTGTATATTTTTGCAAATATTCGCGGTTTTACTTGACGAAAGCGGAATAATAGTGTATAATCTTGCAAAATATGAAATCCAGTCGTGCACAGGACACGACAAGGGAGCAGCTATGAAAAAAGTCTTTATCGACGGCGCCGCCGGTACGACCGGTCTGCGCATCGCGGACCGCCTTATACAGCGCGCGGATCTGCAGCTTATGACGATCGACGAAGAAAAGCGAAAGGACCCCGCCGCCCGCCGCGACTGCATGAACAGCGCGGACGTGGTGTTCTTCTGCCTGCCGGACGACGCCGCAAGAGAAGCCGCTTCGCTGATCGGAAACAAGGCGACCGCCGTCATCGACACCTCAACGGCGCACCGCACCGCGGACGGCTGGGCCTACGGCTTCCCCGAGCTGACAGGGCAGCGGGAAAAAATCGCCGGCGCGAAGCGCGTCGCGAACCCCGGCTGTCACGCGAGCGGCTTCATCGCGCTGGTGCGTCCGCTGGTGGAACTGGGCGCGCTTTCCGCCGATGCGGCGCTCTCCTGCTTTTCCCTCACGGGCTACACCGGCGGCGGCAAACGCATGATCGCGGCGTATGAGGACCCGGAACCGCCGCTTTCCTATCAGGCGCCGCGGCAGTACGCTTTGTCGCAGTCGCACAAGCATCTTCCGGAGATGCGCGTCTATACCGGGCTGCGGGAAGCGCCGGTCTTCTGCCCCGTCGTCGCCGCGTTCCCGACCGGTATGGCGGTGACTGTGCCGCTGTTTTCCGCTCAGACGAAGGCGAATCTGCGTGAGATCCGGGAAATCTACCAGAGCTATTACCAAAGCGGCGTGGTCCGCTTTCGGGCGGACGCGGACGAAGACGGCTTTTTCACGGCGAACGCCCTCAGCGGCACCGACCGGATGGAGGTTTCGGCGTTCGGCAACGACGAGCGGATGATCCTTGCCGCCCGGTTCGACAACCTCGGCAAAGGCGCCAGCGGCGCCGCGATCCAAAATATGAATCTGCTGCTCGGCGCTGACGAGACCGCCGGGCTGATCATCTGAAGGAGACGACACATGAAACGCATCGAAGGCGGCGTTTGCGCCGCAAAAGGCTACAAAGCGGGCGGCATCCACTGCGGCATCCGCAAGAACAAGGACAAAAACGATCTTTCTCTGATCGTCAGCGACGTGCCGGCGTCCGCCGCCGCCGTCTATACGACGAACCTCGTCAAGGGCGCGCCGCTGCTGGTCACAAAGCAGCACCTCGAGAACGGCAAAGCGCAAGCGATCGTCTGCAACAGCGGCAACGCCAACACCTGCAACGCGGACGGGATCGAAATCGCGCAGCAGATGGCGCAGCTGACCGGACAGGCGCTCGGCGTCGATAAAAGCGACGTGGTCGTCGCATCGACCGGCGTCATCGGGCAGCCGCTCGACATCACACCGATCGCGCAGGGGCTCCCGTCTCTGGCGTCGTCGCTGAACGACAGCGGCAGTACGCAGGCGGCGTACGGCATCATGACTACGGACACCGTCAAAAAAGAGGTCGCCGTGGAATTCACGCTCGGCGGCAAGCCCTGCCGGCTCGGCGGTATCGCCAAGGGCAGCGGGATGATCCACCCGAACATGGCGACGATGCTCGTCTTTCTGACGAGCGACGCGGCGATCTCCCCCGCCATGCTCCAGAAGGCGCTTTCCGGCGACGTGGCAGACACGTTCAACATGATCAGCATCGACGGCGACACCTCGACGAACGACATGGTCGTATTGCTGGCGAACGGTCTTGCCGGCAATGAAGAGATCACTGCAGAGGGCAACGACTTCGCAATCTTCATGCAGGCGCTGAACACGGTGACCGTCGCGCTGTGCCGGATGATCGCCGGCGACGGAGAAGGCGCGACAAAGCTGCTCGAATGCCGCGTGACAAACGCCGCAACGCTTGAAACCGCAAAGACGGTTGCGAAGAGCGTGATCTGCTCGAGCCTCCTCAAAGCCGCGATGTTCGGCGCGGACGCTAACTGGGGACGCGTGCTGTGCGCCATCGGGTACAGCGGCGCCAAGGTCGACGTCAACAAGATCGACGTGGCGTTTTCCAGCGCGAAGGGCACGATCGCGGTCTGTCAAAGCGGCGCAGGTCTCCCCTTCTCGGAAGAAAAGGCGAAGGAGATCTTATTGGAAACAGAGATCGAGATTCTGGTCGATCTCCACGACGGCACGCAGAGTTCGACGGCGTGGGGCTGCGACCTGACCTATGACTATGTCCGCATCAACGGCGATTACAGAACCTGAGGAGGCGACACAATGGATACCGCATTTTCCAACGCGCAGCGCGCCGAAGTGCTGACGCAGGCGCTGCCGTATATCAAGCGCTACACCGGCAAGATCGTCGTCGTCAAATACGGCGGCAACGCCATGACGAACGAACAGCTCAAGCAGCAGGTCATGGAGGACATCGTTCTGCTGTGGCTGATCGGGATCAAAGTCGTCCTCGTGCACGGCGGCGGGCCGGAGATCTCGGACTTCATGGAAAAGCTCGGCAAACAGCCGTCGTTCGTGGACGGGCTGCGCGTCACCGATCAGGAGACCGTGGATATCGTACAGATGGTCCTTGCCGGAAAAGTCAATAAAACGCTGGTCAACCTCCTGCAGATGAAAGGCGGCAAGGCCGTCGGCCTGTCCGGCATGGACGGCAGACTGATCCAGGCCCAGATCAAAGATCCGCGGCTCGGCTTCGTCGGCGAGATCACCGGCGTCAACATCCAGCCCGTCCTCGATTTGCTGGAAAAAGGCTATATCCCCGTCATTTCCACGATCGGCTGCGACGCGGAGGGCAATTCCTACAACATCAACAGCGACACCGCCACGGCGCACATCGCCGCCGCGCTCGGCGCAGAGCGGCTGATCATGATGACGGACATCGCCGGGATCTTGCGCGACAAGGACGACCCTTCGACGCTGATCCCCGTGCTGACGGTCGATGAAGCCGTCGCGCTCTACGACGTCGGCGTCATTTCCGGCGGGATGATCCCGAAAGTGGACTGCTGCATCCGCGCCATCCGCGACGGGGTCGAAAACGTCGTCATCATGGACGGCCGCGTGCCCCATTCGATTCTGATGGAGCTGTTGACAAACGAGGGCGCCGGCACCTGGATCAGGAGGGACAACCATGGATTTGAAAACGCTTGACAGCGCCTTTGTCGCCCCGACGTACCGCCGCTTTCCGCTGGAGATCGTCTCCGGCAGCGGGTCGGTCGTCTTTGACGAAAAAGGCAGCCGCTATATCGATCTGACGAGCGGAATCGGCGTCACCGCCTTCGGCGTCGCGGACCCGGTCTGGCAAGAGGCGGTCACAGCGCAGATCGGCCTTGTGCAGCACATGTCGAACCTCTATTACACCGCGCCCTGCGCGAAGCTCGCCGCGCTGCTTTGCGAAAAGACCGGTTTTGAGAAGGTCTTCTTCTCGAATTCCGGCGCAGAGGCGAATGAGTGCGCGATCAAGGTCGCGCGCAAATACGCCGCCGACAACTACGGCAGCGACCGCTTCACGATCGCCACGCTCGACGGCAGCTTTCACGGACGGACGCTGACCACGCTGGCGGCGACGGGGCAGGAACACTACCACGAGCTGTTTCAGCCGCTGACGCCGGGCTTCATCCACATTCCGCCGACGATGGACGCGCTCAAAGCGGCGGCGAAAGAACACAAGCTCGCCGCGCTGATGATCGAATGCATTCAGGGCGAAGGCGGCGTCATTGACCTGCCGCAGGACTTTGTCCGGCAGGCGCGCGCATTCACCGAAGAAAACGATATTCTCCTCATTTGCGACGAGGTCCAGACCGGCAACGGCAGGACCGGCGCGCTGTACGCCTATATGCACTACGGTATCACGCCGGACGTCGTTTCCACGGCGAAGGGGCTCGCGGGCGGGCTGCCGCTGGGCGCGACGCTCCTCTCGGAAAAGGTCCAGCACACGCTCGGCTACGGCGACCACGGCTCCACCTTCGGCGGCAATCCCGTCTGCTGCGCCGCGGCGCTCAGCGTCCTGCAGCGGATCGACGACGCCCTGCTGACGGACGTCCGGACAAAAAGCGACCGCCTGCGCGCCGCGTTTGAAGGCGCGGACGGCATCGTGTCCGTCAGCGGCATGGGGCTGATGCTCGGCCTCAAAACCGTAAAGCCGGCGTCGGAGATCGTCGCTTCGCTGCTCGACCGCGGGGTGCTTTGCCTGACGGCGAAGGACAAGGTGCGGCTGCTCCCGGCGCTGAACATTCCGCTCGAACTCCTGCTCGAAGCGGCCGAGACGATCAAGGACGTCTGCCGCGTTTCAGCGTAAACCCCACATATAAAACAGCCACCCGAAAGGGCGGCTGTTTTTTGGATGAGACAGATTTTCGCAAGAAGAACATTTGTCCCATGTTAACTCCGCTTTGATGGACTTAGAAGCGAAGCCATTCAAATCATTGTTGCAAACATGCAAAACGGGTGGTATAATGAAGAAAAAAAGAATGGAGCGTGAGACACATGATGAATCCGTACGAACTGCACCAGCAGGTCGAAGCCATCGCATCCATGCTGGATGCGCAGGAACAGCCCGAGGCCTATGAATACCTGACCGGATTGCTTTTTGACACAGAGGAAGTCACCGAATCTCCGTATGAGATCGCGACAGAGCTGATGAAAGCTGACAGCCCCGCACCGCTCCCCGCCTTCCTGATCGACTTTATCACAGAGCTTTATGAGGAAGAAATCGAAGACGGCAACGCGGACGCCATGAACGACCTCGGTGCGCATTACTATGACGGATGGCGCGGGTTGGAGCAAAGCTTTTCCAAAGCGGTCGCGCTTTATCACCGGGCTGCCGAAAACGGCAACCGCGCCGCGCAGGAAAACCTCGGCTATTGCTATTACTACGGCAGAGACATGGAGCGGGATTACGAAAAAGCGTTTCACTATTTTGCACTTGGTGCGTTTGACGGCCACCTGATCTCACTGTACAAGATCGGCGATATGTATCTGAACGGATATTATGTCAGCAAGAACGAAAAAGAGGCGTTTCACATCTATATGCGTTGTCTCGAAACGATGACAGATGAAGCCGCCGAAACAGTAGCCGGTCCCGTCTATCTGCGGCTCGGCAAGATGCTGCTGCACGGAATCGGCACCGACCGCGATCTGAAGGGCGCGCTGGTTTGTTATCAGAAAGCAGAAGCCTTCCTGTATGACATGGTAAAGGACGGCAACGCCATGTACCGAAAGAGCCTGGATGCGGCCGTTGCGGGACAGGAAAAAGTCAGAAAGCAGATGCAGGCGGAGTTGCCTGCGAATCAGTGGATTTTTGACTAATCCGGATCATATTGAAAGAAGCGAAAAAGGAGGCGTCCGGCATGGCGAATAAAGGCTACAGCGTACCGGATCTTTTCGGCAACGGCTACACGCATTACGACGAAAAAGGCAACAAGATCGGCAGAAGCGAGCCGAATATCTTCGACGACGGCTTTACCGATTATGACGCAAAAGGCAACAAAGTCGGAACCAGCGTGCCGAACCTTTTCACAGACGGATATACCCACTACGACGACAACGGGCACAAGGTCGCCAGCACGCAAAAGAACCTGATGACCGGATATTCCCATTATGACCAAAACGGGAAAAAGCTGGGCGAAAGCACGCCGAACTTGCTGGACGACGGCTATACGCATTCCGACGGCTGCTATATCGCCACCTGCGTTTACGGCTCCTACGACTGCCCGCAGGTGTGGACGCTGCGCCGCTTCCGCGACGATACGCTCAAACGCACCGCGCCCGGCCGCGCCTTTGTCCGCTGTTACTACGCCCTCAGTCCGACGCTGGTCCGCGAATTCGGCGAAACAGCCGTCTTCCGCGCCCTCTGGCGCAGCGCACTCGACCGGCTGGTGCGCCGCCTGCACAAGAATGGCGTCGCGGACACGCGGTATGAGGACAGATAAGCTTCACAAAACACGAACCCCCGAAACGCACGTTTCGGGGGCTTGGTTTTGTTTCGGGGCGCACACCGCGCCTATTTCAGGATCTTCCGCAGCAAGGCTTCGTCCGTGTCCGGGAACAGACTTTTCAGGTGTTCGAGCAGCCTTTGGTAGGATTCCTCCGGCGTCCGCTGATAGACGCGGTCGGTGAAGTCCGCGCCGAAAAAGCGCTCCGGCGTGGAGTATTCCGCGATCCCCCAGCCGTACTGTTTGCCGCTCTTGTCGGTCGCATAGACGAAGTCGCTGATCAGCACATAGCCCTGCGCCTGCAAACGGGTGATGCTTGTCTCAAAACCGGTTTTGCCGCCCTTGCGGTAGTTGCCGTCCGCCTTGAGCCAGCGCGAAAGGATCGGCGCTTTGCTTTCGAGCAGCTCATACAGCTCTTTGTCGCGCAACGACGCGAGCCCGTCGTCGAACCGCGCGTCGAAATCGTAGCCGTCGCGGCGGTAGTTGGCGAAGTCCGGGAACCAGTCGCGGCTGATGAAGCACGCCTTGTTTTCGAAAAACTTGCCGTAGGCGCAGCCCGCCTCGCGGATGACCGGTCCCTTCCAGTCCCACGCCTTCCATTCGCCGCTCGCGGCGTAGTACCACAGATCGCGCGTCACGTGCTCTTCGAGCGAGAAGCCGGGCACGGAGCCGGCGAAGAACGGCAGAAAGCCGAAGGCTTCCACCACGTCGATCATATCTTTCTTTGTCCGGACCGTAAACTGATAGTTGTCCATCCCTTCACCTCCGCGGCGGACGCCGCTTCAAACGGCGGTGTTATGATTGTCAGATTCCTTCGTCCGTTTCTTTTCCCTGCTGCATTGCCGCACAGCCGGCACAGTTTGCGCAGTCGCAGCCGCAGCTGCATTTGCCCTTTTTCCTGTTTTTGACGATCCTGACCGCCGCGAAGACAACGACGGCGGCAAGCAGGACAATGATCAGTATATCCCAGATATTCATCATCTTACACCAATACCACGATTCCATGGACCGCCAGCGCGCAGACCCAGGCGATCACGCATTGCCAGACGACCACGCCGAACGCCCATTTCCCGCCGAGCTCCCTGCGGATGGAGGCGATCGCCGCGACGCAGGGCGTATAAAGCAGCGAAAACACCAGCAGAGAAGCGGCTGCGGCGGCGGACAGGATGGCGGTCACGTTTTGCCCGAAGAGGATCTCCATCGTGGAGACGACGCTCTCTTTTGCCATAAAGCCGCTGATGAGCGACGTGCAGATCCGCCAGTCGCCGAGACCGAGCGGACGCATAATAGGCGTCAGCCAGCCGGCAATGGTGGCGAGAATGCTGTTTTGCTGATCCGCGACGATCCGGAAATGCCAGTCGAAGCTTTGCAGCAGCCAGATCACGATGGTCGCAACCAGGATGACGCTGAACGCCCGCTGTAAAAAGTCCTTCGCCTTTTCCCAAAGCAGCAGACCGACATTCTTCACGCCGGGCATCCGGTAGTTCGGCAGCTCCATCACAAACGGAACGGCTTCTCCTTTGAACAGCGTACCTTTGAAGAGCAGCGCCGCGAGAATGCCGACGACGATACCGAGAAAATACAGCCCGACCATGATCAGCGCCTTGTAGCGCGGGAAGAACGCATCCACGAAGAACGCGTAGATCGGCAGCTTCGCCGTACAGCTCATGAACGGCGTCAGCAAAATCGTCATCTTGCGGTCGCGTTCGCTCGGCAGCGTTCTCGTTGACATCACCGCCGGCACCGTACAGCCGAAGCCGATCAGCATCGGCACGATGCTGCGCCCGGAAAGACCGATCTTGCGCAAAAGCTTATCCATAAAAAACGCCACGCGGGCGATATAGCCGCTGTCCTCCAGCAAAGACAGGAAGAAGAACAGCGTCACAATGATCGGCAGAAAGCTCAAAACGCTCCCGACGCCCGCAAAGATGCCGTCGATCACGAGCCCGTGGATCACCTCGTTGACGCCTGCCGCGCCGAGCGCGTGATCGGTGAGGGCGGTCAAAGCGTCGATGCCCGACTCCAGCCAGCCCTGCAGCGTGCCGCCGATCACCTCGAACGTGAGCCAGAACACCAGTCCCATGATCAGCACGAACAAGGGAATCGCCGTCCATTTGCCGGTGAGAATCCGGTCGATCCGTTCGCTGCGGATGCTCTCGCGGCTCTTTTTCGGCTTTTTGACACAGAAGGAGCAGACCTTCATGATAAACGCGTAGCGCATATCGGCGATCGCCGCGCTGCGGTCAAGTCCGCGCTCAGTCTCCATCTGCAGCACGATATGCTCCATCATTTCGGTTTCGTTCTGGTCGAGCATCAGCTGCGACATGACAAGCGCGTCGCCCTCGATCACCTTGCTTGCGGCGAACCGCAGCGGCAGCCCTGCAGCCTCGGCATGGTCCTCGATCAGATGGCAGATACTGTGCAGACAGCGGTGTACCGCGCCGCCGTGGTCGCTCTCGTCGCAAAAATCCTGCCTCAGCGGCTTTTCCTGAAAATGCGCCACATGGACCGCGTGCTCGATCAGCTCGCTGATACCCTGGTTTTTCGCGGCGGAGATCGGCACGACGGGCACGCCGAGCGCGGCCTCCATCTCGTTGATATCGATCGTGCCGCCGTTTGCGGTCACTTCGTCCATCATATTGAGCGCGACGACCATCGGTACGTTCATCTCCAAAAGCTGCATGGTCAGATAGAGGTTGCGCTCGATGTTGGTTGCGTCAACGATGTTGATGATCGCCTTCGGGTTGTCGTTCAGCACAAAGTTGCGCGAGACGATCTCCTCGCTGCTGTAGGGCGACATGGAATAGATGCCGGGCAGGTCGGTCACCAGCGTATCGGGATGGCCCTTGATCGCGCCGTCCTTGCGGTCCACCGTGACGCCGGGGAAGTTGCCGACATGCTGGTTCGCGCCGGTGATCTGGTTGAACAGCGTCGTTTTGCCGCAGTTCTGGTTGCCGACCAGCGCAAAGGTGAGGGTCGTGCCGTCCGGCAGCGGATCGCCGCTGCCTTTCGGGTGATATTTGCCGCCCTCGCCGAAGCCCGGGTGGGCGGAGACCTTCTCCTTGCGGTCCGTTTCCGGCTGCTTCTTTTCGCGCGGGGCGGGCACGACCTCGATCTTGGCCGCGTCGGCAAGCCGCAGCGTCAGCTTGTACCCCTGAATCAAAAGCTCCACGGGATCTCCCATCGGCGCGTACTTTACAACGCTGACTTCCGTCCCGGGGATCACGCCCATATCAAGAAAGTGCTGGCGCAGCGCGCCTTCGCCGTTCAGCCGTTCGACGATCACGCTCTCTCCGATTTTTGTGTCTTTCAAAGTTGCCATAGCGTTTTTCCATTCCTTTGACCATGCTGTTTCTGCTGAAATGAGTATATGCTAACCTCTCCGCTTTGTCAAGAGCCTGTTTACAAAATCATGGACGCCGGACGACCGCAGCCGCACGGTCGTGTTTGAGATCCGCAAGCGGCGCGGCGGGCATTTCCAAAAGCACAGAATCATACGTGTGTATCCTATCATGAATCTTGCTTTATTCTCTTTTTCATCTTTACTTCTGCATAAAAGTCTGCTATGATAAAATAAAAGTAAAACGAAAGCTACAGATCAAAGACGATTTCTAAAAGGAGACAGATATGGTAGCAACGATCACACGGGCCGTCGCGTGGCTGATCACACTCTTTCTCGCCCTTTTCAATGTTGTCGGGACGCCGACGCTCAAGCGCGACGCGCCTTTGCGCGTGACGGCGTATATTGTTGTTGACGGCGCGGATTCGTTCGCGATCAGGTGTCTTTGACCGCTTTTACCGCCGTCACAGGGCTTTGTTTTATTATATCAGCAACGGAGAATAAAGTAAAGTCAAAGTGCTGCGGGTGCATAAAAAAAGAGCAGCCCGAAAGCTGCTCTGATGGAACATCCGGTTTGTTTTAATACAATACGGCATCTTCTGTCAAGGGGGTGCGTTTTTGTGCTTTAGGGGGGTGCATTTGCCTTTAAGGGGGGTGCATTTTTACTCAAAGGGGGTGCATCCATGTTCACTTCCTGCAGTTCGGATAATGTGCCGTTCATAAAAAATCCTTTATCTCCATATAAAACCCGACACTTCTGATTTTCGGGTCAGAAGTGTCGTTTCGGTTGCCTTCAAATTTTTTTAACGGATTGGCATAACCCAACGTGGGAATTCGGGCATAACGGCGTCTTCTTTTCCGTCGTTCTTCGCTCTGAAATAAGCGACAAGATCCTGGAAATACTTGGCAAGAGTCATAATATAATTGAAGAAACCTTCCATGTGATACACCTCCTTGCGCATTGTGCGATATTTGAGTAATAAGTCGCCTTTATTGACCGATTCCATTATAGCACAAAACCGGGATTTTGTAAAGGGACTAAAAATTTGATGAATCGGCTGGCTAATCTTCAAGTTTTGGATAGCCTTAAGAATAATGAGAAATCCGGTACTGCTTTCGACAAATGGCTTGATGCAACATATCCCAATGCAACAGACCGAGGAGATTATATGCGTACGCATTTTATCCCTAACGAAGAATCTTTCGCTTTTGAGCACTTCCTTGACTTTATTAAAGATCGAGAGAGTTTACTCAAAAAGAAGATTAAAGAGGCATTCCCGTCTGATTTCGATGCAATAGTATCGACCTATGCCCTGACGGATAAACTGAATTAAGAACGCGCCATATATGTAGCAATTTTTAATTGAGTGAATACTCACTCCCTAACAGATTATGCTTTCCCACGATTGCCCATCTTTCACACGATTACTCTTATTTCACACGATTACGGAATCGTAGTATAATCCAGGAACAAGAAAAGCCCCGACGGAAGTCACTCCATCGGAGTCGTTCTTTATCATTGAAAATCTTGTAATCGTGTGAAAGAAGCCGTCCACCCTGTTGTGGCGTGGGCTTTTTCGTTTAGGGGGGTGCAAAAGAAAATGACGCAGATTGTATCAAAATCTGCGTCAAGATTTGGTGCCGGAAGCGGGGGTCGAACCCGCACGGTGTCGCCACCACTGGATTTTGAGGAATTCAAAGAATCCGGACGGTAAACGGCAGAAAACAGCCGTTGAACGGAAGTTGACGGAAGCTGCTTCCCCTTGATTTTGAAGCGTTTTCCGGCATTTTGTCCTCTGAAAACTTCGGTTTCCTTGATTTGCAAAGGTTGAAGCGTTTTCAGATTTTTCGAAGAAATCGGAGGACATTGGGAGGACACTGTTCCCTTTTTGAAGGACACAAAAATACAACAGCCGCGGCGGATCCATCCGCGGGCAAAAAGCAAATAAAACAGTGCTTTCATCTGCCGTTGACAAAACCAACTGAAAGGACTGTATGTCATGTTAAAACGAGAAGACTATGAACTGTTATTTGAAGATTATCCTGATGTGCTGACGGTTCAGGAGCTGCGCAAAATGATGGGCGGCGTCGGCGAATCGACAGCGCGGCACCTGCTGCAGACCGGCCACATTGAACACTTTGTGATCCGATGCACCTATTACATTCCGAAGATCTGTGCGATCGACTATCTGATGTCTCTGCACTATCGGCGCTACAGCAAAACACTGAAGCACCAGATCGACACAACCCCGCTTAAACAAAAACGAGCCGAACGCAGCAAAAAACTGAACGGTTGATATGGAGGTACGTGTATGATGAACGAGAATTACATGAACGAACGCACCAGCGTTTCCTATCAAAGCCACGCCGACGATTCCTTCCCGGATTTGAAAGCATCCGAACAGAAACGCCTTCCCCTCGGCAAGTATGGCAGAATGCGCCGAACGTACTTGAAAGAGCAGTTCCCCGCCAAATACAACTGGATGGTCTGGCAGAGCACTCTTTGGCCACATTTGAATCAGATCGACGCCGAGGCAGATGATCTGTTCAAAACGATCGTAGACCAGATGGCAAAAACCCGCGGTGTCAACGAACAGCTCAAAGCAAACGATCAATGGCGCTGGATTCAGGAAATGGGCAACATCCGCAATGCTGCAGAGGAAGTCGTGCTAAAAGAGGTGGTATACGCATGAGCAGTCTATCCGATGACCGTAAGAATTACCATATCTTTGCGGATGAAACAAGACGCGCACGCTGCGATGGCCGCGTCATTTCTTTTCGTTGTGTTTCTTTTGTTTCTTCGCTCGCTCAAGCGCTTTCTTCTTTGCGCGTTCAAGCTCTTTGCGATCATGCTCCGCGTATTTGATTTTTTCCTGCGTGCTCTTGCATTTCTCCGTTTGCCCGACCAGCTCCGATACAGTGATTCCGTAGATTTCCGACAGCGTGAGAAGCAGAAAAATATCCGGCGTACCGTCACCGCGTTCCCATTTTGAAATGGACTTATCGGAATAGCCAATCGCGTCGGCAAGCTGCGCCTGCGTGAATCCGTGCAGCTTTCGGTACAGTGCAAGGTTTTGCGCAATGACTTCTTCTCTCGGCTTTTCAGACATCGCAATCGTCCTCCTTTGTTCTCGGCTGATTCTATTCTACTCTCAGTAGAGATATTTGTCAAGTTCCATTCTACTAATCATAGAGATATATCTACTGATAAGGGGTTGTCTTTCTGTCGAAGGCGTCTTATACTTCCGCCATCAAACAAGCGATGCCGCAAACGCGGCGGAAAGGAAGCGAATCTCATGTACAAATACGAACTGCATTGTCATACAGGCGGCGTATCCCGCTGCGCAACAATCAACCCGAAGGATCTTGTGAGAAAATATGAAAAAGAGGGATACAGCGGTCTTGTTTTGACCGACCACTACAGCCCGCTGACCTTCCTGCCGGGACACTATCTGCGTCCGCAAAAGGCGATCGAGCACTATCTTTCTTCTTATCACGAGCTCAAGGACTGGTGCGGCGACAGCTTCACCGTTCTGCTCGGGCTCGAGCTGCGGCACTACGGCGTGGTGAACGACTATCTTGTCTACGGCGTGGAGGAGGATTGGCTGAAGCGGCAGCCGAATATGCTGCTCTGGAGGGAAAAGAAAGTCTGCGAAGAGATGCACAAGCAGGGATACCTCATTTATCAGGCGCATCCGTACCGACCGCTGATCTATCGCTGCAATCCGAACTATATCGACGGGATCGAAGTCTTCAACGGTCATACCGACACGGTACGCAACGAAAAGGCGCTGCAATGGGCAAAAGCGCTCGGTAAGCCCATGTCGAGCGGCAGCGACACACATCGCGCGCAAGACAATCCCTGCGGCGGCATCGAAACGCTGCGACCGATCCAGAGCAATGCGGATCTGCTGGAGGTCCTGCGCAGCGGCAGCTACCGTCTGCTTCGTCCGAACGGAGGTGAACGCCATGCCGCGCACAAAGCTGGCTGACCGTACTTTGCCGCCCTACACGCGCGGCGAAGAGATCTTCAACATGGTGTCGCACATCGTGGGCGGCGGCTTCGGCGTTGTTGCGCTGGCGCTTTGCGTCGTCTTCGCCGTTTTGCACCGCAACTGGTGGGGGCTTGCCGGTGGCGTCGTCTATGGACTGACTATGATTTTTCTGTACACGATGTCCAGTGTTTATCACGGGCTGACGCAGGAAAAGCCCAAAAAGGTGATGCAGGTTCTGGATCACTGCACGATCTACGCGCTGATCCTCGGCACCTATGCGCCGATCCTGCTGACCGGCCTGCGCCGCGATTTCCCGAAGCTGACGCTGATCCTGACCCTGTTTATTCTTACGGCGACCGCAATCGGCGTCACCTTCACCGCTATCGACTTTCACCGCTATGCGGCAGTTGCTATGAGCGGCTATTTCGTGGTCGGCTGGTGTGCGCTGTTTGCGCTGAAGCCGATCGTGCAAAGCTTCGGTTGGCCGCTGTTCCTTTGGCTGCTCGCCGGCGGCGTAGTCTACACATTGGGTATGATCTTTTATGCGTTCGGGAGAAAGAAGAAGTTTTTCCACAGTGTGTTCCACTTGTTCATTCTCGGCGGCAGCGTGCTGCAGTTTATCGGCATTTTGCTGTACTGTATGTAAGAGCGAATATCTCCGTGCAAAGAATCATGAAAAGGGAAAGAAATGCTGCGAAAAAGATTGCAATCATTTTTCATCATGCTATAATAGAAAAAGACAGAGCCTGCCTTTGCCAGAAAAAAAGGATTTGCTGTTATGAAAACAAGAATCGAAGCCGATTCCATCGGCGAAAAAGAGATCCCCGTTGACGCATACTACGGCGTGCAGTCACTGCGGGCAAAGGAAAACTTTCCAATCACCGGCATCCCGATGCACTTTGAGCTGATCAAGGCGCTCGCGCAGCTGAAACGGGCGGCGGCGATGACCAACCGCGACTCGGGCAGACTGGA